>JAKLLI010000226.1 GCA_023150195.1 Azonexus sp. | reverse complement strand
GCTGGCGTCGCCGCTGCTGCCTTTGGCTAGTAGGGCTGCAAAACGCATTTCCTGAAACATGTCCAGACGATTGTTGCTGGCGGCGCCATCCGTACCTAGACCGATGTTGATGCCTGATTGTTGCATTTGCGCCACGGGTGCGATGCCGCTGGCGAGTTTCAGGTTGGAGGTCGGGCAGTGCGCGATATGGCTGCCGGAATTTGCCAGGCGCTCGATTTCCTCGCGATTCAAATGGACGGCGTGAACACCGATGAACGCAGGGCTGGTCAATCCAAGCCGCTGCAATCGCTGTAAAGGGTGGTGGCCATGTTGACGCTGGCTATCGCTTAGTTCTTGATGCGTTTCATGCAGATGGCAGTGGATGGGTAAATTTAATTGCGCCGATAAGGTGGCGATGCGCTCGAAGCTACGATCTGAGACGGTATATGGCGCGTGAGGGGCAAGACAAAAATGGGTGCGGGGATGGCTGAGCCATTTTTCTCGCGTAGCGAGGCCTTTTGCCAGGTAGTCGTCGGCGTCGCTGGCGTAGGTGGTCGGAAACTCCAGTGTCGTGATGCCAATGACGGCGCGCATGCCGCTATCTGCGGCTGCTTGCGCTGCGGCATCTGGGAAAAAATACATGTCGTTGAAGCAGGTGATACCCCCTCGGAGCATTTCGGCGCAGGCGAGGCGTGTGCCGTCATAAACGAAGCGTTCCGAAACATGGGCAACTTCTGTGGGCCAGATGTGCTCTTGCAGCCAGCGCATGAGTGGCAGGTCATCAGCGATGCCGCGCATCAGTGACATCGCTGCGTGGGTATGTAAATTGATCAGCCCCGGAATCAGAATGTGGTTTTCCAGTTGCTGAAGGGTGATCGCGCGATAACGCTGATGGGCTTCGGGGGTTGGTAGAACGGCCAGAATTCGGCCTTGATGAATCGCAACCGCGTGGTTTTTGAGTACAGCCGGGGAGTCGACCGGGGCAATCCATCGCGCTTCGATCAGGAGGTCGATTGTTTCGGGTGTTGAGTTCATGGAATTGGGCTTCGGTACGCCGTTGGCAGCATGTTAAAATAGCAAATTACACATGCTTTAACCAAACAAAGCGCCGGGTGGTCGGCGCGGACAAGAGACATGGATCAATTCGCCAAAGAAACCCTGCCGATCAGCCTCGAAGACGAGATGCGGCGTTCCTATCTGGATTATGCAATGAGCGTCATCGTC
Source organism: Azonexus sp. (assembly GCA_023150195.1). GTDB lineage: Bacteria > Pseudomonadota > Gammaproteobacteria > Burkholderiales > Rhodocyclaceae > Azonexus. The sequence goes on along the minus strand of JAKLLI010000226.1, from coordinate 2,634 downwards.
GGTCGGGCTTTGCCGGACGCGCGCGATGGTCTCAAGCCGGTTCATCGTCGTGTTTTGTACGCGATGCATGAAACCAACAACGTGTGGAATCGCCCCTTCGTCAAGTGTGCGCGGGTGGTCGGCGAGGTGATGGGTAAGTATCACCCGCACGGCGACTCGGCGATTTACGACACGCTGGTCCGGATGGCGCAGGATTTCTCGCTGCGCTATACGCTGGTGGATGGTCAGGGTAACTTTGGTTCCATCGATGGCGACAATGCGGCCGCGATGCGTTATACCGAGTGCCGTCTGGATCGCATTGCCTCTGATCTGACCGCGGATATCGACAAGGAAACGGTTGATTTTGAACCGAACTACGACGGCAAGGAGCTGGAGCCTACCGTCCTGCCAACCCGGATTCCGAATCTGCTGATCAACGGCTCTGCCGGTATCGCTGTCGGGATGGCGACCAATATTCCGCCGCACAATCTGAACGAGGTGGTTGCCGGCTGTCTGGCGCTGCTTGAAAACCCCGCCATCGGCATTGATGATCTGATTGATCTGATTCCCGCCCCGGATTTCCCGACCGCCGGCCTGATTTACGGTGTGATGGGGGTGCGCGAAGGGTATAAAACCGGTCGCGGCCGGGTGGTCATGCGGGCCCGCACCCATTTCGAGGATATCGGCAAGGGCGACCGTCAGGCCCTGATCGTCGATGAGATTCCGTATCAGGTGAATAAAAAGAGCCTGATCGAAAAAATCGCCGAGCTGGTGAACGACAAGAAGATCGAGGGTATCTCCGATATCCGCGATGAGTCCGACAAGTCGGGCATGCGCATCGTTATTGAGCTGAAGCGCGGCGAGGTTGGCGAGGTCATTCTCAACAACCTCTACAAGCAGACCCAGTTGCAGGACACCTTTGGTATGAACATGGTGGCCCTGGTCGATGGCCAGCCACGTTTGCTCAATCTCAAGCAGATGCTGGAGTGCTTCCTTTCGCACCGCCGCGAAGTGGTGACGCGGCGCACCGTGTTTGAACTGCGCAAGGCGCGCGAGCGCGGGCACATTCTGGAAGGGCTGGCGGTTGCCCTGTCCAACGTTGATGAAATCATCGCCTTGATCAAGGCGGCACCGACGCCGCCGGATGCCAAGCGCAGCCTGATGGCGCGCGAATGGCGCAGTCCGGTGGTGGAGGAAATGCTGGTGCGCGCAGCCTCCGATGCCTCGCGTCCGGAAGGTCTGGCACCGGAGTTCGGGCTGTCTGATCAGGGTTATCGGCTATCCGATGCGCAGGCCCAGGCTATTCTTGAGTTGCGTTTGCAGCGCCTGACCGGGCTGGAGCAGGACAAGATCGTGGCCGAGTACAAGGAGGTCATGGACAAGATCATTGACCTGCTCGATATCCTGGCCAAACCAGAGCGGATTACCGCCATTATCGTGACTGAGTTGACGGCGATCCGCGAACAGTTTGGTGACGAACGTCGTTCCGAAATCGTGCTGCACACTCAGGAATTGGGCATCGAGGATTTCATTACGCCGATGGACATGGTCGTCACCCTGTCGCATGGTGGCTACATCAAGGCTCAGCCGCTGGCCGACTATCGTGCCCAGAAACGCGGTGGTCGTGGCAAGCAGGCGGCAGCGATCAAGGACGAGGATTTTGTCGATCACCTGTTCGTCGCCAATACCCACGATTACATTTTGTGCTTCTCCAACCGCGGTCGCTGCTATTGGCTCAAGGTTTACGAAGCGCCGCAGGGCAGCCGTAATAGCCGTGGCAAGCCGATCGTCAATCTCTTCCCGCTGGAAGCGGGTGAGCGTATCAATGCCGTGCTGCCGGTCAAGGAGTTTGCCGACGACAAGTTCATTTTCATGGCCACCCGTGCGGGCACGGTCAAGAAAACCCCCTTGTCCGATTTCTCCAATCCGCGCAAGGCCGGCATTATCGCGGTCGATCTGCTCGATGACGATTACTTGATCGGTGTGGAACTGACCACTGGTCAGAGCGATATCGTGTTGGTGTCCGACGCCGGTAAGGCCGTGTGGTTTGACGAAGAAGATGTGCGCCCGATGGGCCGGGGTGCGCGCGGTGTGCGCGGCATGAAGTTGCAGGAAGGCCAGGCGGTGATTTCGCTGCTGGTTGCCGAGAGCGATCAGCAGACGGTGCTGGTGGCCACCGAGAATGGCTTCGGTAAACGCACGGTATTGGCCGATTTCCGCCATTCCGGCCGCGGTACGCAGGGCGTTAAGGCGATTGCTGACAGTGAGCGTAACGGGGTGGTGATTGGCGCCAAGCTGGTCAGCGATGAAGATGAAGTCATGTTGATCACGACGGGCGGTGTCTTGATCCGTACCCGGGTTTCCGAGATTCGTGGCATGGGCCGGGCCACGCAGGGCGTGACGTTGATTGCGCTGGATGAGGGCGAAAAGCTGGCGGGTCTGGAAAAGGTGGCGGAATCCGTTGCGGAAAATGACCTGGAATCCGAGTCGACCGTTGCTACGGATTCGTCTGCGGTCGACGCTGCTGATGCTGAAGGTGGAGAAGCCTGATGACTCGTATCTGGAATTTCAGCGCCGGTACGGCGGCTTTACCTGAAGAAGTTTTGCTGCAAGCGCAGGCGGAATTGCTGGATTGGCATGGCGCCGGATGCGGGG
>JAKLLI010000225.1 GCA_023150195.1 Azonexus sp. | reverse complement strand
CGCCTTTGTCTGTCGGTTTGCCAGGAAGCAGATGCGCAATCCGCAACCATTGTTTGTCGTTCAACATCAATCGATCCATGTCTTACACCCAAATTCCAGGATGTAAACACAAATCGGTTACTGTGAACAGGCCCTAGCACAAAATATTGCCAGCCAGGTCCGTCTGATCGATGACACCTTGCAGCGCACGGCAATGGCGATGTCCGGGCAGAAGGCTGAATCAACGGCGGGCGCCAAGGCGATTCGCCAGTGGCTTGCCGCACAAATGGCCGTCGTGCCGGAGATCCACTCGCTGCATGTGAGCGATCGTCAGGGCAATGTGGTTTGGAGCGGTGATGCGGGAGAACTTGCGAGGCCCGCGGTCAACATCCTGGATCGGCCTTTTTTCGCGATTCATCGCGATGCCGTGCAGCCAAAATTGGTGGTTTCACCCCCGGTTGTGGGCCGCGTCTCCCGCATGTGGATCGTGCCTTTTACCCGGCCATGGTTTGATGCCACGGGCGACTTTGCCGGCGTGGTGATTGCTGCGGTACGCATCGAAAGCTTCAGTCAGATTCTGTCCACGCCCGATCTGGGGGTGGCCGGTTCCGCCGTGCTGCGCTATCGCGACATGGGCTTGATCACGCGGGTGCCAGCGCTGGCCGGCGAGGCCGGCCAGCCGGGCCACGCCAAGGTATCCAGAGACTATGCCGAGCTGGTCGCATCCGGTCAGCCTCAGGGCTTCTTTCACACCGCCAATACGCCAGATGGCATTGAGCGCACTTATGCCTATCGGCGTATTCCGCAGGCGCCTTTTCTGCTGGCGGTGGGCATGGGGCACGACGATTACATGGCGGCCTGGGGTGGCGAAATGCGGCGCATTGTCGGTTTGGTTGGGGCGTTTTTGCTGACGACCGTACTGGCTGCCGTCTTTGGCTTGCGTCACCTGCGCCGGGAAATGGTGCTGCAGGAAGCCTTGAATGAAGCGGATATTCGGCGTCGTGTGCTGATCGACAACTCGCGCGATGGCATCGTGATTCAGGATGCCTCGCATGCCGTGATCGAGTGCAACCGGCGTTTTGCCGAAATGCTGGGCTATACGCCCGAGGAAGCGCTGAAGCTGCACACCTGGGATTTTGAGGCCAATTTCACCGAAGCGATGGTGCGCGCTCAATTCACCGATTTGGCGTCGGTCAACATGACCCTCGAAACCCGGCATCGGCGCAAGGATGGCTCGTTTTTCGATGCTGAAGTGAGCTTGTCCGGTGTGGAACTGGGCGGGCAAGGCGTGGTGATCGGGGTCTGTCGCGATATCACGGCCCACAAGGCCATGCTGCTGGCGCTGGCCAATCACAAGGAGACGCTGGAGGCCGAAGTCGCGCAGCGGACACAGCAACTGCTGGATGCCAAGGCGCTGGCCGAGCAGGCGAATCTTGCCAAGAGCAGTTTTTTGGCCAATATGTCCCACGAAATCCGCACACCACTGAACGCGATTACCGGCATGGCGCACCTGATGCGGCGCGCCGGGCTGGAAGCTGCGCAGGCTGAGCGGCTGGGCAATATCGAGGTGGCCGGTCGGCATTTGCTGGACATCGTCAATGCCATTCTTGATTTGTCCAAGATCGAAGCCGGCAAATTGATGCTGGAACGCACCGAGGTGTATCCCGAAGCCATTATGGCCAATGTCGTTTCCATGCTGGCGGAAAGGGCGCGCGACAAGCAACTCAGCCTGCAGGTGGATTGCCCGGCTTCGCCGCAGGTTTGGCTGGGTGACGCAACGCGCTTGCAACAGGCCTTGCTCAACTATGCGGCCAATGCCATCAAATTTACCGAGCATGGCCAGGTGAGCCTGAGCCTGACGATTGAAGCAGAAACCGACACAGATGCCCTGCTGGTGTTTTCGGTGAAGGATACGGGCATTGGCATCGAGCCGGCGGCGCTGGCGCGTCTGTTTAGCAGCTTTGAGCAGGCGGACAATTCCACTTCCCGCAAGTATGGCGGTACCGGCCTTGGGCTGGCGATTACCCGCAAGCTGGCCGAACTGATGGGCGGCGAGGTCGGCGTCAGCAGTGTACCGGGCCAGGGCAGCCGCTTTTGGTTCAGCGCCCGTCTCGAAAAGGCCGGGGCCGCGGCGGTCATGGAAGCCAAACCGTCGGTGCCGCAATTGGAGGCCGCCTTGCACGACGTGTCTCCGGGACGCCGGATTCTGGTAGTCGAAGACGAATTCATCAATCGCGCCATTGCGCTCGACTTGCTCGAAAGTTGTGGCTTGGTTGCAGAATCGCGTTGACCAGACCACCCTTTCTCTTTCAGGTTGACCAGGCAATCGCATCGGACCTGACCAGATGCATCCAACCCGCCATCTGGATATCTAAATCGGATTTAATCCGAACTCCCCGTGGCCTCGGATTGGCGAAGCCAAACGAGCCAGGCGGCAAGCGAAGCGCGACAGGTAGATGCGCTCTACCGTTCCCTACCCGCCTCATGCCAAGCCTTCCTGACCGGTGACAGCAGATACTCCATCACTGTCCGATCTCCCAGCCAGATTTCGACATTCGTCTGCATGCCGGCCGATAGCGCAAAGCGCTGCCCATCCATCGCCAGCGCCATGTCCTTCAGGCGTACGAGCGCCTTGTAAAGCAAGGGCTGGGTTTTCTTGTTCGTATCATACTGATTGGCATTGGCGGTATTGCCATCCGCCGCATCGGCACTGACATGCTCTACCGTGCCTTCGATCATGCCGTATTTCTGGAAGGGGAAAGCGGCAAACTTGAGTTTGACGGGTTGGCCTTCCCGGACAAAGCCTATGTCTTCATTACTGACCCAAACTTCAGCACGCAGGATTTCGTCCTTGGGCACTAAGGTCAGCAGAATGGTCCCCGGTTGAACGACGGTGCCGGCCGTATGCGTCGCCAGATCTTTCACCACGGCATCCTGCGGAGCTTTCAGTTCGAGGAGGTTTTGCTTGTGACTCTGCTTGGCAACTTCCTGGGCCAGTTTGTCGACTTGCCCCTGGATGTCATTGCGCTCGGTATGCAATTGCCTCCGGTAGTCGGAATCGATTAGGGCCAGTTTCTTTTCTGATTGGAGCATGCTGGCCTTGGCCGATTCGATCAGAAAGCCTTGGGTCTGGAGTTCTTGTTCTTTCTCCAGGCGTTCGCGTTTCTTGTCACTCCCCATCAATGATCCGGCAAAGCCGTCCTTGACCAGCTTCTCATAGGCTTTGTCCTGTTCCCGGTAATGGGGAAGGACGTCTTCGAGTTTCTTCCGGACTTGTTCGGCCGCAGCCATGTCTTGCCGGGCCTTGATCAGACGCGAGCGCTCTTCGGCCAGGGCCGCTTCGAGGGCACTGCGGTTCGCGCGGAATTGGGCAGCAATTTCCTGAGCAAGTTGTGGCCGATCGCTCGGTAAGGTCTTGAAGGCTTGGCCGGTCAATTCGGCTTCAATGCGGCGTAGCGCAAGACGCCGGCGTTGGTAGTCTGCATCAAGGGACTTGGCGTCGGCTTCGGTGAGCAAGGTGTCCATACGCATCAAGACCTGACCGACTTTGACGCTTTGCCCCTCCTTGACCAGGATGTCTTTGACGATACCGGATTCGGCGGGCTGGACGATCTTGACGTAGCTTTCGGGGATGAGTTTGCCTTCGGCCACGGCAACGATGTCGAGTTTGCCGATCAGTGCCCACAGGAGAAGTGCCAGCAACAGAACCAACATGCTCCACAGGAGCTTGCGCCCGAGCGGATTGGGGGGAGCATCCTGCAGGCGCAGGAGTGGCGGCGAGAAATCAAGCGGATCTGCATCCGCGTTGGGAAAAAGTGGGCGCATGTACTCGGGGAGGGAAGGAAACGGAGCGGTGGC
>JAKLLI010000224.1 GCA_023150195.1 Azonexus sp. | reverse complement strand
CGCCTGTGTCAGCCGGCGCGCTGCCGAGCCCGCCTCGCATGACCATCTCTTTCATACCCTGCTCGGCATGCTCGACGTGTCGACGGCGGTCTACGAAAAAGACATGGATCTTCTGGCGACCTGCCGCAAACCATGACCCCTTCGCTAGATGCTGCCAGTCGGCGCTGGCTGATCCGGCAAGCGGCCTTGATGGCCTTGCTGGCCTGTGTCCTGTTGGCGGTGTTCGAGAATTTTTCGATGGACCTCTGGTTGCAGGCATTTTTTTTCGATGCCACCCTGAACGGCTTCCCGATGCAGCATCACTGGCTGTTCAGTGATGTGCTGCACAGCGGCTTTAAATCGGCGGCTTACGGGCTGGGCCTCTTCTCCATCGCCTTCTGTATTTACGTCTGGCGCAGCGGAGCCACCCGGCTCTCCCGTCGCCATGCCCTGCTGGCCGGTTTGGGCGTCATTCTGATTCCCTTGCTGACGGCGGGCCTCAAGCATCTGACCAACCGCCATTGTCCGTGGGACATTGTCGATTTTGGGGGCTACGCACCCTACGTCAGCCTGTTCGGCAGTACCTCGCACGACATCACGCGTGGTGTGTGTTTTCCCGCCGGGCACGCCTCGGCCGGGTTTGTCTGGGTGATCTGGGGGCTGGCCCTGCGCAGCGCTTACCCGACACTGGCACGCAAGGCCTTGATCTTTGGTTTGAGCGCCGGGGCGATCATGGGGCTGGGGCGGATGGCCCAGGGCGCACATTTCCTCTCACACGTCCTGTGGTCGGCCTGGTTTGCCTGGTCGCTGGGGTTGCTGATGGCTGCCCTGCTGCGCGTCCCCGTGGTGGCGGAGGCCGCCGCCGATTCCCTGGCTACAGCAGGACTGCCGCCCACACCGCCGCAGCATTGAGCAGGGACAGCAGGACGGCGGCGCTGCCCATATCCTTGGCGCGTTTGGCGAGCTCGTGCTTTTCCGGCGATGCCTTGTCCACCACCGCTTCCACGGCGGAATTGAGGATTTCCACGATCAGGATCAGAAACACGCTGCCGATCATCAGCGCACGGTCGACCCCGCTCTGGCCCAGAAAAAGCGCCAGTGGAATGGCAACGGCCGCGAGCATGACTTCCTCGCGGAACGCGGCTTCGTTTTTCCACGCCGCACTGAGGCCGTCGCGGGAATAGCCGAGGGCGTTGATCAGGCGAACGATGCCCTGCTTGCCTTTGAATTCCTTGTAGTCGCTCATGCGCGTTTCTTTTTCAGCATGGGTTTGAGGAAGCGGCCAGTATGGCTCGCTTTGCAGTCGGCGACGGTTTCCGGCGTGCCGGCGACGAGAATGCGCCCACCACCGCCACCCCCTTCCGGACCGAGATCGACAATCCAGTCTGCCGTCTTGATGACATCAAGATTGTGTTCGATGACGACAATGGTGTTGCCGTGGTCGGCCAGTCGATGCAGGACTTTCAAGAGCAGTTCGATGTCGGCGAAATGCAGGCCGGTGGTGGGCTCGTCGAGGATGTAGAGCGTGCGGCCGGTGTCGCGCTTGGACAGTTCCAGCGCCAGCTTGACCCGCTGCGCTTCGCCGCCGGAGAGCGTCGTCGCCGCCTGGCCCAGGGTAATGTACGAGAGGCCGACATCAACCAGCGTCTGCAGTTTGCGCGCCACGACCGGGACGGCATCGAAAAATTCGCGCGCCTGCTCGACGGTCATGCCGAGGATGTCGTGGATGTTCTTGCCCTTGTACTGGATTTCCAGCGTTTCGCGGTTGTAGCGTTTGCCGTGGCAGACGTCGCAAGGGACGTAAATGTCGGGCAGAAAGTGCATTTCCACCTTGATCATGCCATCGCCCTGACAGGCCTCGCAGCGCCCGCCCTTGACGTTGAAGCTGAAGCGGCCCGGGCCATAGCCGCGCGCCCGCGATTCCGGCACTTGCGCGAACAGCTCGCGAATCGGCGTCAGCAGGCCGGTGTAGGTGGCGGGGTTGGAGCGAGGTGTGCGACCGATGGGCGATTGGTCAACGTTGATTACCTTGTCAAACAGCTCAAGGCCGAGAATTTTTTCGTGCGCCGCCGGTTCCGTCGTTGAGCCATAGAGGTGCTTGGCGGCGGCTGCGTAGAGGGTGTCGTTAATCAGCGTCGATTTGCCTGAGCCGGAGACGCCGGTGATGCAGGTAAACAGCCCGACGGGCAGGCTGAGATCGACATTTTTCAGGTTGTTGCCGGTGGCCTTGAGGACTTGCAACTGTTTGTCCGGTTGCTGCGGTCGACGCTGTTTGGGCAGCGAAATTTCACGTTGTCCGGAGAGGTAGGCGCCGGTCAGCGAGGCCGGATTGGCCGCCACTTGTGCCGGTGTGCCTTCGGCGACCACCGCGCCGCCGTGGACCCCGGCGCCGGGGCCGATGTCGACCACGTAGTCGGCCATGCGGATGGCGTCTTCATCGTGTTCGACGACGAGCACGGTGTTGCCCATGTCGCGCAGGTTGCGCAGGGTTTGCAGCAGGCGGTCGTTGTCGCGCTGGTGCAGGCCGATGGAGGGTTCATCCAGCACGTACATCACCCCGGTCAGCCCGGAGCCGATTTGCGACGCGAGGCGGATGCGCTGCGCTTCGCCACCGGACAGGGTTTCCGCTGAACGTTCGAGGCAGAGATAGTCCAGCCCGACGTTGATCAGGAAGGACAGGCGGGCGGTGATTTCCTTGAGGATTTTGTCGGCGACCTGTGCCTTGGCGCCGGTCAACTGCAGGCAATTGAAATAATTGCGCGCCTCGCCCAGCGGCAGGCGGCTGATTTCGTGCAGCGTGTGGCTGCCGACGCGGACGTGGCGGGCTTCAGTGCGCAGCCGGGTGCCGCTGCAGGTTGGGCAACTCTGGTTGCTGATGTATTTGGACAACTCCTCGCGCACGGCGTTGGAGTCGCTGCCGCGATAGCGCCGTTCGAGGTTGGGGATGATGCCTTCGAAGCTGTGGCTGCGGTCGAAGCGCGTGCCCTTGTCGTTTTCGTAGCGGAAGTTGATGGCCGTGCTGCCCGAGCCATACAGAATCAGCTGGCGCTCGTTTTCGGAAAGTTGCTCGAAAGGCGTGTCGACCGTAAACCCGTAATGGTCGGCCAGCGATTCGATGATCTGGAAATAGAACTGGTTCTTTTTATCCCAGCCACGAATCGCACCCGCCGCCAGTGAGGCGCCCGGCTGGGTGACAACGCGCTTGGGATCGAAAAACTGGATCACGCCCAGCCCGTCGCACTTGGGGCAGGCACCCATCGGGTTGTTGAACGAAAAGAGCCGGGGCTCCAGTTCCTGCAGCGAATACGAACAGACCGGGCAGGCGAATTTGGCGGAAAACAGGTGTTCGGTGCCGCTATCCATTTCTAGCGCAATCGCCCGGCCGTCGGCATGGCGCAGCGCGGTTTCGAAGGATTCCGCCAGCCGCTGGCGCATGTCGTCGCGGACTTTGAGGCGATCGACCACGACGTCAACGTTGTGCTTTTGTGCCTTCGCCAGTTTGGGGACGGCATCGATCTCATAGACCGTGCCGTCGACCCGCACGCGGGCGAAACCCTGGGCGCGCAATTCGGTGAATAGCTCCAGTTGTTCCCCTTTGCGATTGGCGACAACCGGCGCCAGGATCATCAGCTTGGTTTCGGCGGGCAGGGCGAGGACCGCGTCCACCATCTGCGACACCGTTTGCGCTTCCAGCGGCTTGTCGTGCTCCGGGCAATACGGCGTGCCGGCACGGGCGTAGAGCAGGCGCAGGTAATCGTGAATTTCGGTGACGGTGCCGACGGTGGAGCGCGGGTTGTGCGAGGTGGCTTTTTGCTCGATGGAAATGGCCGGACTCAGGCCTTCGATCAGGTCGACGTCCGGTTTTTCCATCAATTGCAGGAAC
>JAKLLI010000223.1 GCA_023150195.1 Azonexus sp. | reverse complement strand
GAGATTCGCATATCGCTCATCTCCAGTGGTTACTGGGTGATGTTGCCAGCGACAAGGGGCAAAGTTATGTCTTGAGAACCTTCGGAGCCTGCCCGCCGTTGCTGGGTGTGGCGCCGGTCAAGAATGGCCAGATTCAGTCGGCCTGTGGTGAACACAACGATCAGGTGCGAAAGGAAGTTGAGTCGCTGGTAGCCAACGGTCTGCGTTCCGTATTGTTGGCCGGCCGCTGGAATTTCTATCTGGGACTTCCAGATACTAATCCCGGCGCGATCAGTTCATATGCGCTGGTCCGGGATTGGCGCAATGCGGCGGGCGAACGCCTCAAGGTGGGCGTGGCCCCGCTCGACCACGATGGTTCGCTGGAAAGCCTGCGGATTGGATTGCGCCAGACGCTGAGCGAACTCGACCGACTGGGTATCCGCGTGCTGCTGGTGGCCCCCGTGCCGGAACCGTATTTCAATGCGGCGCACTGCGTGCATCGGCGCTCACCGGAGGACTGTGTGTTCAGCCGGGCCAAGGTGGAGGCACGCCGTGCGGCCACCGTGACTGCACTGAAAGCGGCCAGCGCCGGTTTTGCCAATGTGCGCATGGTCGACCCGATCGATAATTTCTGTGATCGCGAGCGCTGCTATGTCTATCGCGACGGTGGCCTGATGTATGGCGATACCGACCACATGACGGCGCGCATGTCGCGGCAGTTACGTGCCAGCTGGCAGCCCACGCTGAACTGGCTGTGGCATGAGGAATGAGGGCATGAACCGACCCCAACGCATCCTTGTCATTCGTCGCGACAACATCGGTGATCTGGTATGCACCACGCCCCTGTTGTCCGCCCTGCGCCGGCATTTTCCGGATGCCTGGCTGGCGGCGCTGGTGAATAGTTACAACGCCCCGGTCTTGCAGGGCAATCCCGATCTCGATGCGGTCTTTGTCTATCGCAAATTCAAGCATGCCGGTGGCGAATCGCGCTGGCGGGTGTGGTGGGAGACCCTGCGCCTGATCCTGAAACTGCGGGCCATGAAAATCGATGTGCTGATCGTGGCAACCCCCGCCTGGACCCCGTCGGCCCTCAAGTTTGCGCGCTGGATCAAGCCGGCACGGGTGATCTGTTTCGGCCAGCGGGCTGCGGATGCGGGGGACTGTCTGGCCATGCGGCCTGCCGAGTCGTGGCATGAAACGCAGGCGGTTATGCATTTGCTGACCCCCTTGGGTATCGAAGAAGCGCCCGGGCCGGCCAAGGTATTTCCCGAGGCCGGGCGCCAGGCAGCGGTGGTTTTGCCTGCCGGAGAGGGGCCGCTGATCGGGCTGCACATTTCTGCCAGAAAGCCGTCACAGCGCTGGCCTGTTGAAGCGTTTGCCCAATTGGCCCGCCGCCTGCACGCCGAGCGCGGGGCGCGCTTTCTGCTGTTTTGGGCACCGGGCGCCGAGGACAACAAGCTGCATCCCGGCGATGATGGCAAGGCGCAGGCCGTGCTGGCCGCCTGCGGGGATCTGCCGATACAGCCGTGTGCTACCCGTGAATTGCCCGAATTGATCGCCGGCCTGGCCTGTTGCGATGCCATTGTCTGTTCGGATGGCGGCGCCATGCATCTGGCCGCCGGCTTGGGCAAACCCATCCTGTGTTTCTTTGGCAATTCGGGCGCGGCCCACTGGCGTCCCTGGGGCGTTGAGCACCAGCTGTTGCAGCCGGCCAGCCTGAATGTGCCCGATATTTCGGTCGACGAAGCGATCGACCGCTTTCATGCGTTGATGCAAGACGTTCACGACAAGGCAGGTAGGCCATGATCCGCTGGTTAAACATTCTCTGGTTCGCCCTTCAGGCGCGTTGGTCAGGCAAATCGAAAATCTCGCCGGGGGCGAAGATCAAGTTTCCCAAGCATCTGTCGATCGGGCGCAAGGTAATCATCCGCACCGGTGCCATCGTTGATGCCCCTGGTCGCTGCACCCTGCAATTGGGCGATGAGGTGAATCTGAATCAGGGCGTCTATCTGGGTGCTTTCGGAAGCCATTTCATCGTGGGTGACCGCACCCAGTTCAACCGCAATGCCTTGGTGGACGGGCGTGGCTCGGTGCGTATCGGCAAAGACGTGCTGGTGGGCCCGGGGGCACAACTGATTTCCTATCAACACCGCTTTGCCGACCGTGATCAGCCAATCAACCGGCAGGGGCTGGACTTGAAGGAAATCGTTGTCGAGGACGATGTCTGGATCGGTGCAGGGGCCATCGTGCTGGCTGGGGTCACGCTGGGGCGCGGCAGTATTGTCGGTGCCGGTGCCGTGGTGACCAAGAGTTGTCCCCCATTTTCGATTTTGGGTGGGGTGCCGGCGCGGGTGATTGGCCAGCGCGGTGCGGATGGCGATGCGCCGTCGGTCTCCGAAGGGCCGGCAGCGTGAGCCAACATTCAGGAAAAGGCTGAAAGCGCGTGCAGCAGTATTTGCGATTCATCGATGGCTTGCGGGCCATTGCCGTAACGTCCGTGGTCGCCTTCCATGCCGGCTTGCCCGGCGTGTCGGGCGGCTTTGTTGGCGTGGATGTGTTTTTCGTCATCTCCGGCTATCTGATCACCGGCTTGTTGCTGGATGACCTGAAACAGCACGACCGGATTCGTTTTGGCGTTTTCTTTGCCCGCCGGGTGCGTCGCCTGATGCCCGCGATGATGGTGGTGTTGCTGACCACCGCGCTCGTCGGCGCCTTCCTGATCCTGCCGGATGAGTCGGCCTCGTTCCGCAAATCCATCCATGCAGTGATCCTTTTTTACGCGAATCTGCACTTCATGGGACAAGTGGGCGGTTACTTCGCGCCGTTGGCCGATACCATGCCCCTGCTGCACACCTGGTCGCTGGCAGTGGAAGAACAGTACTACATGGTGTGGCCCCTGATCCTCGCCGGGGTGTGGCATTTATTACGCAAACAGCCGGTTGACCGCAGGGCCTCTCGCCTGATCCTGCTGTTTGCCAGCGTGTTTGTCCTGTCGCTGGCAGCCAATCTGTACTGGTCGTGGCAGCGGGTTGAATGGGCGTTCTATCTGATGCCGATGCGCGCCTGGGAATTGATGGGTGGCGGCTTGATCGCGCTGTTGCAAGCGCGTAGCCGCTTGACGTCGGCGCAGGGCGGCTGGCTGGCGACGGCGGGTCTGGCGGCCATCTTGGCGGCCATCGTCGGTTTTGACAGCACCACGGTGTTCCCCGGTTTCGCCGCCATGTTGCCGACCTTTGGCACAGTGGCCATGATTGTTGGCCTGCGTCACGCCGCTGCCGACGCGCCGGTCACCCGGCTGATGACGTTGCGGCCCATGGTGCAGGTGGGTCAGTTGTCGTACTCGTGGTACCTCTGGCATTGGCCGGTGCTCGCGCTGACCCGGACCTATTTCCTGGCCGAAAAAGATCTTGGGCGCGATCTGCTGGCGGTGGTGGTCGCCTATGGGCTGGCCTGGCTGACCCATCGCCTGATCGAAAATCCGATTCGTTACCAGCGCCCCTGGGTGTTCGCCACGACGCGCGGCACCTTGTGGAGCGGACTGGGGATGTCGGTGATGGTGCTCGGGCTCGCGGTATCGGCGATCAATGTGGGCAAGATGGGCCACAAGGACAGGGATGCCGCCTGGCCCGGCATTGTGGGGCCGGCTGATGCGACCGATGCGAAATGTTTTGCCGAAGGGATTCGCCAGTTGGCCCGGCCCCAGGCTGACTGTGTTTACGGAGATGCCTCGGCCCCGCTGAAAACGGTGATCTGGGGCGATTCGCATGGTGCAGCGCTGGCCCCGGCAGCCGAAGTGATCGCCAAGGTCCAAAATCAACGTGTCCTGCTGCGCGCCATGCCCGGCTGTATTCCGGTGCCGGGCGTGATTCCGCTGCGTGAACAGAGCCGGGGCATCC
>JAKLLI010000222.1 GCA_023150195.1 Azonexus sp. | reverse complement strand
TGGTTGTGCATGATGTCGAAAATCTTGTCGTCCTGCGCTTCGCTGAGGTCCAGACGATGCAGGCCACGCAGTAGCGGCATGGGGCCACCCTCGTGCTTCATGCCAACCGGGCGCATGCCGCCTTCGCGATCGCAGGCGCCGCCCTTGTCGCCATGGCCCTGAAAGGCCAAGGCGGTCAGGGGGACAGCCGTGGCAACGCCCGCTACCACGAGCAGGCGCTTGATCGATACTTGCTTGTTGGTCTTCATTTTCCATCTCCTTGAGTGAGAGCCGGAAGCATCCGGCGACAGGACCCAGATTACGGAGATCGATGTAAGACGTCGTTTATCAGATGTAAGTATTGGTAAGGCGTGTAACTATCCGAGTCGATCCAGTGCTGCCGCCAGACTGGCGACGGTACGCGCCGGGTCGTGCAGCTTTTCCAGACCGAACAGGCCGATGCGGAAGCTGCGGAAATCCTCGCGTTCGTCGCACATCAAGGGGACGCCGGTGGCGGTTTGCAGCCCGGCCGCGATAAATTTTTTGGCGTTCTGGAGATCGGGGTCGCTGGTGTAACTCACCACCACGCCGGGGGCCTTGAAGCCCTCGGCGGCCACACTGGGGAAACCGCGCGCCTCCAGCAGGGCCCGCACTTGGGCGCCCAGCGCGATCTGTTCGTCGCGGACCCGTGCAAAGCCGTAAGCCTCGGTTTCGAGCATGATGTCACGCAGCGCTGCCAGCGCATCGGTCGGCATGGTGGCGTGGTAGGCATGGCCGCCGGCCTCGTAGGTCTCCATGATGTTCAGCCACTTCTTCAGGTCGCAGGCAAAACTGGTGCTTTGGGTGGCATCAATGCGGGCGCCGGCACGTTCGCCCAAGGCCACCAGCGCGCAGCAGGGCGAGGCGCTCCAGCCTTTTTGCGGAGCGCTGATCAGCACATCGACGGCGTTCTCCGCCATATCCACCCAGACCGTGCCGGAAGCCACACAATCCAGCACAAACAGGCCGTCGACCGCATGAACGGCGGCACCGAGGGCTTTCAGGTAATCGTCCGGCAGGATCATGCCCGAGGCGGTTTCGACATGCGGGGCAAAGACGACATCCGGGCGTTCGCGACGGATGGCGGCAACCACCTCGTCGATGGCTGGGGGGGCAAAGGGGGCCTGGGGGGCGTCGGCGGTCTGGCGGGCCTTGAGCACCGTGGCTTCCGCTGGAATGTGGCCCATGTCGAAAATCTGCGTCCAGCGGAAGCTGAACCAGCCGTTGCGAATCACCATCACCTTGCGGCCGGTGGCGAACTGGCGTGCCACCGCTTCCATGCCGAAGCTGCCACTGCCCGGCACCACAATCGCCGACTTGGCGTTGTAGACCGTTTTCAGGATGCGCGAAATATCGTGCATGACCCCCTGAAAACGTTGCGACATGTGGTTGAGCGCGCGGTCGGTGTACACCACCGAGTATTCGAGCAGGCCGTTGGGATCGGGATGGGGCAGCAGGGCAGGCATGGTTGTCTCTCGTGTTATGGGTTTAAGGGCCAAGCATAGCGCCGGTGCCAGCGATGTGCCAGTCTCAGGCGGCGTTTGGCGATGCCCGCCAGGGCGCAAAACGTTGATCCAGAAAATCGAGGAAGGCGCGCACCTTGGCGGTCAACAAGTGGCGTTGCGGATAAATGGCGTGGATGTCGGCGGCAATGCCAATCCAGTCGGGCAGCACGCGCACCAGCCGGCCGGCACGCAGGTCAGCGGCAATATCCCACTCGGAGCGCAGAATGATGCCGTGTCCGGTCAACGCCCAATCGACAGCAATTTCGCCATGATTCACCGCCAGCGGGCTGCGCACCTTCACCGTGGTTTGCTGGTTACCGTCGGTCAGTTGCCAGTTGTTGAAGGCCCGCTCGTTTTCGCGGATGACGATGCAATCGTGCTCGCTCAGTTCGCGCGGCGACTGCGGTTGTCCGCGCCGCGCCAGATAGTCGGGTGAAGCACAGAGCAGCCGCCGGTTAGGCGCAATGCGCCGGGCCAGCACCCGCGCATCCGGTGGCGGACCAAAGCGGATGCCGATATCGAAGGCGTGTTCGGTCAAATCGAGTGCACGGTCCGAGAGATGGAGGATGACGTCCACCTCGGGCCACTGGCGCACGAAATCGGAAATCGCCGGACCGAGATGGCGGCGGCCGAAACCGAAACCGGCGTTGATGCGCAGTAGCCCGCGCGGTAGTTCGCGGCTTTCGCCGAGCGAGCGTTCCAGCCTTTCCATGTCGCGCAGGATTTGCTCGCCATCCTCCTGGTAGCGCTCGCCCTCCGGCGTCAGACTCAGTCGTCGGGTAGTACGGTTGAGCAGGCGCACGCCCAGGCGTTGTTCCAGCGCGGCCAGGCGGCGGCTCACCGCCGGCGGTGTGACATCCAGTGCCTGTGCGGCAGCGGCCAGACTGGGCTGGCGGGCCAGCAGGCTGAAAAAGGCAAGGTCGGAAAGATCGGTCATTCGTGCGTTTGGGTTAATAATCAATTGATCGGTTATCTATTGTATCGATTGGGTGGCTGAATATCATGCGGTTTTCCCCGTTGACCGCAAGTGCCATGACCATCGCTGCCTTACCCGAGTTGTTTTACAGCCTGCTGCTGGGGAGTGCCCTCGGATTTTTTGGTGGCGTATTTGGCATTGGCGGCGGCATCATCGCCATCCCCATGCTGGTGCTGGGGTTCGGGATGGATCAGGCGCTGGCGCAAGGCACGGCGCTGGTCTTGATGGTGCCCAACTTGCTGATTGGCTGGTGGCGTTACAGTCAGCGACACCCGGTTGGCTGGCGCGCTGCCGTTCTCATCGGTGGCACCGCCACCCTGACCACGGCCCTGATCGCCCATTGGGCAACGCGCATTGACGGCAACTTGCTCGGCCAACTGTTCAGCGGCTTTCTCGGGCTGCTCGCCCTGCGCATGCTCTGGCTGCGCCATCTCCGCCAACATGCGCCCGCCGAAAAACCGCTTCCCTGGCGCGCCCTGCCGCTGGTGGGCATGGCAGGCGGCAGCAGCATGGGGCTTTTGGGTATCGGCGGCGGCCTGGTCGCTACCCCTTTGCTCGCCGGCTGGCTGGGCCAGCGTCAGACCGTGGCGCAAAGCCTGTCGCTGGCGCTGGTCGCACCCAGTTCGGTCATTGCCCTGCTCACCTACGCCAGCGCGCAACGGGTGGACTGGTCACTGGGCTTGCCCATGGCGCTGGGCGGCATGTTCACTGTTTCCGCCGGTGTCGCACTTGCTCACCGCCTGCCGGAACGCCGCATGCGCTCTGCCTTTGCGTGGATGCTGCTGGGCACGGCGCTGTGGTTGGGGTTGGCGCCGAGGTGAGATTGTGCGCTGCTCGTTGAAGACGTGGCACTGACAATCAAGCAATGTTCCGTTGATCAAGGTCGTTGTGATTGCCCGGGTTGCTCATTGTCATTTTAAAATATGCATTTCAATTGCTATTTGGGGTGTGAAATGCGCGTCACGATGAGGCCGATATTTTTCTTGGGATTGCTTGCGATGGTCCTTGGCTGTACGGCCTGTGTAAGTTTGGATGAAAAGCCGATTCAGCGCAGCGATTCATCTCAAAGCGCAGCAGGCAAGGCAAGCAAGCCGACAACACCGGGTTCTTCGCACGATGGTGAAGCAGCCGTCGGTGGGCGTCAGAAAAAAGCGCAGGAGGCACCGGTCAACGCGGTAGATGATGCAAAAATCAAAGCTTGGAAACAGGCCGCTCCCAGCATCACCAAGCTACTTAGCTGCGCAAAATTTGTTGCGCCTGGTCACTCAAGTTTGCGCAAAATTGCACCTCGTTTTCAGGGGGATGGTGATTGGACATGGAATGCCAAACCGATGGCGCCGATCAAGATTTTTGGTTTGCCGGTCGCGGAGTTTTCTTATGAGTACGCGTTTA
>JAKLLI010000221.1 GCA_023150195.1 Azonexus sp. | reverse complement strand
GTGCTGATGGCGGTGAACCTGCTGTTCGTGTTCAGTTTCTGGCTCGATATCCAGATGCTCGAAGGGGCGCTGACGGCATCGCGCTTTGTCGGCTTTCATCTGATTGACCTGAATTCGGCGCTGCATGTGATGTTGGCGCACAAGCACATCATCGTGAATCTGTTCATTGGCACGTTCACGGTCTTCCTGCTCTGGGTGCTGTTGGGCGGGCGCAGTTTCTGTTCCTGGGTCTGTCCCTATCATCTGCTCGCCGAATGGACTGAAAAACTGCATCTCTGGCTGGTCGACCGCAAGATCGTCACCGATCACGAATTTCACCGGGGCACCCGCACCGTGTTCTGGATCCTGTTTGCGCTGATGTCGCTGATATCCGGCTACACCATTTTTGAAACCATTTCACCCACCGGCATCTTGTCCCGGGCCTTGATCTACGGGCCGGGCCTGGCGCTGGGCTGGGTATTCCTGCTGCTGTTGTTTGAAATTTTCTGGTCGCGGCGGGCCTGGTGTCGCTATGTCTGCCCGATTGGCCTGACCTATGGTGCCGTGGGCGCACTTTCCCCGTTGCAAATCACCTATCACGTCGAACACTGTTTCCACGAGGGCGATTGCCGCAAGGTCTGTCTGGTGCCGCATGTGCTGGACGTCACGGTGAAGGGCAGGGCTGCCGAGGAAACTCTTGGACTGGGGCCGGATTGCACGCGTTGTGGCTTGTGTGTCGATACTTGCCCGACCGGTGCCTTGCGTTTCGAGGTCAAGGGATTGTCCAAGTTGTTGTGAATTTTGATCCAGATTCAAAGTGGACCGCAGACTCGGGTCCTAAAATCGATCCCATGATCCAGTTCAAAAACCTCAGCAAGTCATTCCGCCGGGCCAGCGTGCTCAACGGGATCAATCTCGATATTGACCTGGGTGAGCGGGTCGCCCTGATCGGCTCCAACGGGGCCGGTAAAACGACGCTGATCCGCTGCCTGCTTGGCGAATACGATCATCAGGGCGATGTGCGAATTGATGGCCTCGACCCCCGGCGCAACCGGACGGCAGTACTCGGCGCGATTGGCTTTGTGCCGCAATTGCCGCCCCCGCTGAAAATGCCGGTGGGACAGCTGATCAATTTCTCCGCCGCATTGTGCCGGACCGACCCCTTGCGTATCCACGATATTGGCAAGCGCCTGGGCCTGGACGTGGATGGCATCCTGACCCGACAGTTCGTGCGGCTCTCCGGCGGGATGAAACAAAAACTGCTGATTGCCATTGCGCTGGGACGGGATGCCCGGGTGCTGGTGATGGATGAACCGGCGGCCAATCTGGATCCGGAAGCGCGCAAGATATTTTTTGATCTGCTGGCCGAGCGGCTTGATGACGCCACGATGATCATTTCCAGCCATCGGCTGGACGAGGTGTCGTCGCTGGTCAATCGGGTGATCGAAATGGATACCGGGCGCGTGGTGCTCGACGACAAGGTGGCCGATGATGCCGCACTGACGGACCGCCTGGCGTGCCGGATTGTCCTCAAGCGCTTTGAGCCGGCATTTGCCAAGGCAATCGACGGCTGGCATTTGCAATCCGACGAAGCGCGCATGCTTTGGCAGGGCAGCATTGCCGGGCCGGATCGCTTGCGGTTTTTGGGTGTGCTGTCACGGTATACCGCCTTGATCAGCGATATGTCGCTGACTGAGCAGCACGATGTGTAAGGACGTAGTGACTCAACGGAGGGCGCCCGAAGGCGATTTCGCGCGCCGTCGCGCCTTGTTGCAATGCGGACTTGGGGGGCTGTTGCTGACGCCGCTGGCGACCCTGCTTGGGGGCTGCCGGAAAGATGGCTGGCCGGAGGGCATGGCTGAAATCAAATGGGATCGCGATGTCTGTGCGCGTTGCAGCATGGTGATTTCCGATCGCCGGTTTGCCGCCCAGTTGCGGGGTGGACCGGAGGATCGCGCCGTGAAGTTCGACGACATCGGCTGTCTGGTGTTCTGGATGCAGGAAAAGGCGGAGAAATTCCCCTGGCTGAATGCGCCGGAAACCCGCCTCTGGGTGGCGGATTTCAATAGCAAGAGCCGTGAGGAGATGCGCTGGCTGGACCCCAGGCGGGCATTTTTTGTGACGCGAACCTCGCCCATGGGCTACAACTTTGCGGCCGTTGCCGCCCCGCTGGCGGGCGCGCTGGACTTTACCGATACCCGTCAGCATCTGCTGGCCAAGGGCAAATAACATGAATCAACTGTGGTTGACCGCAAAACTGGATATCGTGGAGTCGATGCGCGCGCGCTGGTTCCAGATTTACACGCTGGTGTTCGGCGGCATCGTGGCGCTGCTCTTTATTTTTGGCCTGACCGAATCCCGCGTGCTGGGGTTTATCGGACTCTCCCGACTGCTGGTGACCTACATCCAGCTGACGATGGCCATCCTGCCCATTTTTGTCCTGATTACGACCGTGCGCTCGCTGGCCGGCGATCGTGAGGCCGGGGTGTTCGAATACCTGCTCTCCCTGCCGGTCGCACTCAATGCCTGGTTCTGGGGAAAAATCATCGGGCGTTATCTGGTGGTGTTTGCCCCGGTGTTTCTTGCCATGCTCGGGGCGGTGATTTGGGGAAGCATCGACGGTATCGAAATTCCCTGGTCCATGTTCGCCTATTACACCGGGCTGCTGGCGTCGATGAGTCTGTGCTTTCTGGGCATCGGCATGCTGATTTCGGTGCTGGCCCGAACCACCGACATGGCGCAGGGGGCGGCCTTCATGATCTGGCTGGTGCTGCTGCTGTTTCTTGATCTGATCCTGCTCGGCGTAATGATTCAGGGGCGGATCGATCCGGAAATTGCGGTCTCGCTGGCGCTGATCAATCCCTTGCAGGTGTTCAGGACGGCGGCGTTGGCCATGTTTGATCCGCAACTGATTGTGCTCGGCCCGGCGGCTTACGTGATCATTGATCTGTTTGGCGCCAGCGGTTTTCGGGCATTTGCGCTGGTGTATCCGGCATTGCTCGGCCTTGGCGCGGCTTTTCTGGGCTACCAGTTGTTCCGCCGTGGGGATTTGCTGTGAGGCGTGCGCTTCGGTTTGGCAGTCTGGTTTTTGGCCTGCTGCTGTCGTCGACCGCGAGCGCGGCGGGGCTGGATGCCGTGTTTGCGATGCAAATGCCGGACGCCAAAGGGCAGGCGGTTGCGTTTTCCCAATATCGTGGCAAACCCTTGCTGCTTCATTTCTGGGCGCCCTGGTGCGTGCCCTGTCAGGCAGGCCAGCTTGATTTACGCGCCTTGCAGGCCGTCAACCGGGTGCGGGGATTGCAGTTGCTGAGTATTGCCGTGGTGCACGAAGGGGAGATGCAGGGCGCACTGGCCCAGTCGTGTCAGCCCGGTGTGCCGCTGGTGTACGACAAGAAGAAGGCGATCTGGCTGATGCAGTCGCTGGGTCATGTCAGTGCCGAACTGCCATTCACCTTGCTGCTTGATGCGCAGGGGACGGTTCGGCTGCGCCAAACCGGCCTGGTGTCACCGGCGGAGCTGGATGCTGCTTTGAAAACCTTGTCTCGCTGATAGGGAACGGCACGCTCAGGGGGTGATGCCGCGGTTTTTCCGGTTCATGCGCGGCGCCTCATCCCTGAGTAACAAGGTTGGGGCAGAAAATGGCGCCAGGCGTTCGAGAAAGTCGAGCAACTCCAGCACCGGGGCATTGCGAAAAAAGCGGGTGGCTGGCGTTTCAATCCAGATGCGGTCGGCAAAGGCGTGAATTTCGTGCGGTGTATCGCCGACCCCGTCCTGATTCCGGTCAAAGCCCTCGTAGTCGTCCCAGGCGTTATGCCACCAGGTATCGGCGAGCGGATCCCCATCGCGATCAGGTTGTCGATGAACACGATCCGGTTAAACGGGTGGGTCGATGAGTCAGCCATGATGCCGTGGGCACAATGGACAATCTCGTTGCCCTGAATCAGCGCGGCGGAGATTTCCTTGAGCGCAATCCCGGCGCCGGAAGCCTCCATGGCGTGCATGATGCGGTTGTTGCGAATCAACATTCCATCCGAATTGAGTGCGACGATCCCGCTTGAGTTATTGGTCAGCGTGTTACGGTCAACGACGCTGCGATGCGAAAAAAGAAAATTGAAGGCCCGCCGGCTGTCGTGAATGCGATTGCCGGTGAAGCGATTGCGCGGTGAATTGCTGACGGTGATGTCGCGGGTTTGCGCAATCTCGTTGTCCTCGATACGGTTGCGAACACTGTTCCAGAGGCGCAGGGCATCACCGCGTTCGGCCGCATCCTGAGCTTTCCGCGAGCGGATGCTGTTGCGGCGAACAACACTGTCTTCGACCTGATGGAGCGTGATGCCGAAGAGGACGGCCTCAATCCGGTTATCTTCGATCAGCAGGCGTTTGCCCTGGGCGCGAATCGCTCCATCCAGCGCATCGTGCGAATCGCCGCTGTTGCGCAGCGTGAGTCCCTTGATCTGGATGTCGTCGCCGTTCAAGATCAGGATCGTGCCCTGACCGCCACCATCGATGATCGCCTGCTGGTTTCCCGTGATGGTGATTGGCTTGTTGATATGTCCCGGGCCATCGTAAACGCCGGGTGGCAATCGTAACGTTTGACCCGCCGGCGTCAGATCGATCCAGGGCTGCAAGGGCTGGGCCGCCTGCACACCGGCAGATAAGAGGGCAAGGGAATGCAAAAAAATGAGGCGCAACATAGCCTCCGGATTGTGCCTACGGGCCAGCGTTGCGAATGCGACAAAAATCAAAACTGACCATAAATTGCCGACTTCCCCATTGGCCAGGTCTTGGCGCAAGTTGGCGGCCCGCCTGATGGCCTCACCCGGCGCTTAACCGAGACGGGCGATGCGTGAGGCTGCGTCGTCGATATGCCGGCGTATGGCTTCCAGGCACAGCGCAAACCGAGGGGAGAAGCGATCGCAATTCCGGGCCAGCGCAAAGAAGCCTTCGGCCAAGCCCAGCGCTTCTCGCCAGGTAGTGCCGTCGACCGAAGACGTGAGCGATGCCGGCGGCAGTGTATTGACCAGTGCGCCACTGTTTCGCGGTGCAAATCCCATGGGTAGCATGTCGTAAGCCGGCGCAAGGTGATACGGCCGACCGTGGTCACTGATCAACGACAGATTGCCTGCGTGCATGTCCGTGTTGCCAATCAGCGTACCGAATGCCCAAAGCCGCGCCGTGCTGGTGACGGCGTCTGCATGGACATGTCGGTCAGCGACAAGCCGCCTGACGAGTGACGGCCAGGGTGCCGACGCGTCCCCAATAAATTCCGCCGCAAGGGCTCGCAGAGAAAACACGCCACGCCGACCGAACTGCCCTACGCGGTCGAATCGGGGGACTTCCAGGAAGCGCTGAACGCCGAAATCGAAAACATGGGTTTCGACACCCAGCACCGAAAGCGCCAGATGCTCCGCCAGCAGGAGGTCGCGCCAGCGTTCGCTGACTGGATTGTCGTCAGGCGTCGAGAACTTGACCAACACATGTCCGCGCTCGCTGAAAGCGCAGAACTTCGGCTGTTCGCCGCCGGCAGATGACCCGGGAACATCGCCCGCGCTCGCACTCGCCGCCAAGGCTGGATAGGCAACCGCCCTGTCGACCGGGATAGGGGCCGGCATTCCAACAAATCTGTCGCGTGCCAACTCCCCCACCAGCAAATGACCGATGGCATCGTGGCCATGTGCCAGCAGCGCCCTGATGACTTCCGTGTCGCCCCAATGTTCGGGATTCGCAGGCAACCCGAGCGCGGCCGCGTGCGTGGATGCGTAGGCCCGGCCGGGATAGCCTTGCGGCCGCATGTCATCCATCCACCAGGGCAACCCATCGCTGTGTCGTACGACGCCATCGGCCTGCGCAATGACAAACCCATCCGGGCGAACAGGGATGAGCGTGCCAAG
>JAKLLI010000220.1 GCA_023150195.1 Azonexus sp. | reverse complement strand
GAACGACTCCCCGATTTGCCCAAGACGGTCGACGAGTTGCCGGGTGTCGAGCAGGCGGCGCTCGACCAACGCCTCGATCTGCAGGCAATCCGCCTCGAAACCGAGGCGCTGGCGAAGAATCTTGGCCTGTCCAAGGCGACCCGTTTCATCAACGTTCTCGAAGTCGGCCCGGCCCGGGTGCTCGAAGGCGCACGCGACAGCGGCTACAAGAAAGGCTACGAAATCAGCTTCGAATTGCCGATTTTCGATTGGGGGGGTTCCAAGGTGGCCAAGGCTGAATCGATTTACATGCAGGCGGTGGAGCGTGCCGGCGAATCGGCAATCAATGCCCGCTCGGAGGTTCGTGAGGCCTATCACGCCTACCGAACCAATTACGACATTGCCCGCCATTACCGTGACGAGGTGGTCCCCCTCAACAAGCGGATTTCGGACGAGAACATGCTCCGCTACAACGGCATGCTGATTGGCGTTTTCGACTTGCTCGCTGATGCCCGGACGCAGATCGGTAGCGTCAACAGCTATATCGAAACCTTGCGCGATTTCTGGATCGCTCGCGGTGATTTGGAAATGGCGATGATCGGCAAGCCGTCTTTGAATGCTTCGGCCCGAGCCACCATTGCGGCCACCGGCCGCGCCGACCATTAAGGGGACATCCATCATGACCACACGTCGCGATTTTTTCAAAAACCTTGGCATGGCTGGCGGTGCCGTGGCGGCTGCCTCTGTCAGTTCCGTCGCGCTTGCCGCGTTGCCCGAACTGGTGTCCATGGACAACCCGGACACGGCATCTCCACTGACTCCACCCAACGGACGTCCCTACAATCCGGTCGTCACCCTTAACGGCTGGACTCTGCCTTGGCGCATGAACAACGGCGTCAAGGAGTTTCATTTGGTTGCAGAACCGGTTGTCCGCGAAATCGCTCCCGGCATGAAGGCTCACCTGTGGGGTTACAACGGACAAAGCCCCGGCCCGACCATCGAGGTGGTCGAGGGCGACCGGGTACGTATCTTTGTGACCAACCGGCTGCCGGAGCACACAACCATTCACTGGCACGGCCAGCGCTTGCCCAGCGGCATGGATGGCGTGGGCGGTCTCAACCAAAAGCAGATTCCGGTCGGCAAGACCTTCGTCTACGAGTTCGTCGCGCGTCGCCCCGGCACTTTCATGTATCACCCGCACGCTGACGAGATGACGCAGATGGCGATGGGCATGATGGGATTCTGGGTGACCCACCCGAAAGAGCGCCACCCGCTTATCGAAACTGTCGACCGCGACTTCTGCTTCCTGTTGAATGCCTACGATATCGACCCCGGCAGCTACACGCCCAAGGTCAACACGATGCTCGATTTCAACCTCTGGACCTGGAATAGCAGGTCATTCCCCGGGATCGACTCGCTCAACGTCCGCAAGGGAGACAAGGTCCGCATCCGGATCGGCAATCTGACCATGACCAATCATCCCATGCACCTGCACGGACACGAATTTGTCGTCAGTGGCACCGATGGCGGTCCGACGCCAATCGGCTCGCGTTGGCCCGAGGTGACCACCGACGTGGCGGTCGGCCAGATGCGGCAGCTTGATTTTCTCGCTGACGAAGAAGGCGACTGGGCTTTCCATTGCCACAAAAGTCATCACACGATGAACGCCATGGGGCACGACGTGCCGACCATGATTGGCGTTGATCACCGAGGCGTCGTCAAGCAGATCACGGACTTGATACCCGACTACATGGTGATGGGGGAACGCGGGATGGCCGACATGGGCGAGATGGAAATGCCCATCCCCGACAACACGCTGCCGATGATGACCGGCCAAGGCCCTTATGGTGCGGTTGAAATGGGGGGCATGTTCTCCGTCCTCAAGGTCCGTCGCGACCAGAAACCAGGCGACTATCGCGATCCGGGATGGTACAAACAGCCAAAAAACACCCAAGCCTATGAATGGACCGGACCGGTGGCGGCCGCAACCCGCAGCCACGATGCCGGCAAGGGCGCGATGCGCCCAGCGGGCAAAGCGCAATCCCAGGAGGTCGTGGTCAGGAAGCCTGGCAGCCACGGCCAACACTGAAATCACACCCATATCGCAGGAGATTTATCATGAACAAACTACTCTTGGGCGCTCTGGCTACCATCGGCTTGGGCGCGGCAACGGCTGGGATCGTCGTCGTGGCCGGCGTCGTCGATGTCGGCGCCGACACCCCCCACAGTTCCTTCACCTACCAGGCGCTGACGTTTGCCCGCGAAAGGGCCATTGCCAGCCGTACGGGTGAAATCCAGATCCCGGCTGATCTTGCCGATCCCGAGCGCGTGCGACGCGGGGCCGGCAACTATGCTGCAATGTGCGTCAATTGCCATTTGTCTCCGGAAGCGCCAGATTCGGAGATTCGCAAGGGGTTGTATCCGACTCCCCCCAATCTTTCCGAAAAACCGGCGGCGCCATCGTCACGTGACGCTGCCCGCGATTTCTGGATCATTAAGCACGGCATCAAGGCTTCCGGTATGCCGGCCTGGTCGAAGGGCGGCATGGAGGATGAGGCCATTTGGGACCTGACGGCCTTCCTGCAAAAGATGCCTTTGCTGTCGGCGACCGCCTACGAGCAACTGGTGGCAGCCAGTGACGGTCATTCCCATGGCGGACTGGAAGGCCACGAAGAGGCACCAGCAGCCCCGGTCGAGGAAAAGCCGGTGGCCAAGGGCAAAAATGCGCACAGCCATGACCACGGAGCGCACAAACATTAACCCCATAAAGATTACAAAAATGTAATCCGACGGACAGCAAATTGTTGGCGTCGGCTATCCATACTGACGCCACTCGACTGACACAGGAGCTTCGCCATGCGTAACCCCTTTCTTGTTCTTGCTTTGAGCTCCGTCCTCGGCGCCGGCCTTTCCACTGCCGTGGCGGCCGGCGAAATGGTGGATGTTTACAAGAGCCCGAATTGCGGTTGCTGCGGCAAGTGGGTCGATCATCTGAAAAATGCGGGCTTCGAGGTCCGCTCGCACAACGTCATGGACGTCCCGGCGGCCCGCAAACAATTGGGGATGCCCGATCGGCTGGGCTCCTGCCACACCGCCAAGGTGGCCGGCTATGTGGTCGAAGGCCATGTGCCGGTTGCCGACATCCAGCGTCTGCTCAAGGAAAAACCGAAAGCCCTCGGCATCGCGGTGCCGTCGATGCCGCCAGGATCGCCGGGCATGGAAAGCCCGAAACCCGTCCCCTACAACACGCTGCTGGTCCAGCCCGGTGGCGAAACCAGCATCTTTGCCAAACATTGATCCCCAAAACAGGAGAAACTCATGAAAGCCCTTATCACCGCCTCCCTGATCGCCTTTTCTACCCTCGGTGCTATTTCTGCTCAAGCTGCAAGCGACCATGCCGGTCATGCCATGGCGGCACCGGCCGCCGCGTCCGCTGAAATGCAAATGGTCGATGGTCAGGTCAAGAAAGTGGACAAGGCCGCCGGCAAGGTGACCTTGTCGCATGGTCCGCTGACCAACCTGAACATGCCGGCGATGACCATGGTCTTCAAGGTATCCAATGCCGCCTGGTTGGACCAGATGAAGAGCGGCGATAAGATTCGCTTCATGGCCGACAACGTCAATGGTGCCATTACCGTCGTCCATTTCGAGCCAGCCAAATAACATCATTAACTGACGGCGAGACCGTTCTACCTCTCGCTGTCAGCATGCTTCATAAAAACAAATATTTTCAGGGAGGTCGCATGCGCCGACTCAGGCCGTTACCCGTTTTGATCCTGGCGCTTGCCGCCGCCTTTGGGACGCCCGTGCTTGCCCAAGAGAGCGCCCTTGGCGCAAACGTCGACAGCCTGATCAATTACGCCAAAACGCGCAATCCGGAGTACGCCGCGATGCAGGCCGAGGCCGAAGCGTC
Source organism: Azonexus sp. (assembly GCA_023150195.1). GTDB lineage: Bacteria > Pseudomonadota > Gammaproteobacteria > Burkholderiales > Rhodocyclaceae > Azonexus. The sequence goes on along the minus strand of JAKLLI010000220.1, from coordinate 38 downwards.
GGGCGAGCGGGTGACGCCAGCCGGTGCCTTGCCCGACC
>JAKLLI010000219.1 GCA_023150195.1 Azonexus sp. | reverse complement strand
GCGATGATGAAATGATCCAGAAGTTTCACGTCGACCATGGCCAGTGCCGCCTTCAGACTGTCAGTGAGCGCTCTGTCGGCATTTGAAGGCTCCGATACGCCAGAAGGATGGTTGTGGGCCAGAATTGCCGAGGCGGCATTGCGGGCCAGCGCAGTTTTGACGACCTCTCGGGGGTAGACCGCCGTTTGCGTCAGGGTACCGCTGAACAATTCGTCGGCTTCGATCAGGCGGTTTTGTGCATCCAGCCACAGCACCATGAAGACTTCCTGTTGGCGATGCCCTAATTTCAAGCGTAACCAGTCACGTACCGTTTGTGGATTATTGAGTGCATGGCCGGTCAATAGCTCCTGACCGAGGGCGCGCCGAGCCAATTCGAAACTGGCTTTGAGTTGCGCTGCTTTGGCGATGCCAATGCCGGGAACGGATGCCAATTCGCCGAGTGGTGCTTCGGCAAGGCGTCCGAGTTGCCCGGAGAAGCGTTGTAAGAGATCCCGCGCCAGGTCGACGGCACTTTTGCCACGAATGCCGACCCTGAGATAGATGGCCAATAATTCGGCGTCGGATAGCGCACCAGGGCCAAATTTAAGGAGGCGTTCCCGGGGGCGTTCTTCGATCGGCCAGTCGGTGATGGGCATGGCTTTACGATTAGAATGCAGAGGCTTTCATTTTAGCGAATATGAAAATGGAATTAAATGGCAAGCGTATCGTTCTGGGCGTAACCGGGGGCATAGCAGCCTACAAGGCGGCGGAGCTGGTTCGCCTGCTCGGCAAGCAGGGGGCAGAGGTTCAGGTGGCAATGACGGCGGCGGCGACTCATTTCGTCGGTGCAACCACCTTCCAGGCCTTATCCGGGCGGCCGGTGTATCTGGATCAATGGGATGCGCGCATGCCCAATGCGATGGCGCATATTGATTTGTCGCGACAGGCGGATCTGGTGCTGATCGCCCCGGCCTCGGCGGATTTCATGGCCAGGATCGCCAATGGGATGGCCGATGATTTGTTGTCGACCATGGTGCTGGCTCGGGACTGTCCCTTGCTTCTGGCGCCTGCCATGAATCGCCAGATGTGGGAGAACCCGGCAACGCAGCGCAATGTGGCCAGACTGCGGGACGACGGGATTGGGCTACTGGGGCCGGCCAGTGGTGAGCAAGCTTGTGGCGAGGTTGGGGCCGGACGCATGCTCGAACCCGAGGAAATCGTCGAGGCAGTGATTGCGGCCTTTGTACCGAAGTCCCTGCGTGGCCAGTCTGTGCTGATGACCGCTGGGCCAACCTTCGAGGCGATTGATGCGGTGAGAGGCATCACGAATCTGTCCTCGGGCAAGATGGGGTACGCCTTGGCGCGGGCTGCCCAACAGGCCGGCGCCCAGGTGACGCTGATCTCCGGACCGGTCGGAATCTCCGCGCCTTATGGCGTTGACCGTATACAAGTGCGCAGCGCCCTCGAGATGCATGCCGCAGTGATGGCGCGAGCGGCAGCGGCGGATATTTTTATTGGTGTGGCGGCGGTGGCGGATTATCGCGTTGCCGAGATTGCAGAACACAAACTGAAAAAAGACGTGGATGGCCCACCGACCATCGAATTGGTCGAAAACCCGGACATTCTGGCGGCGGTGGCCGCGTTGGCAGACGGTCCTTTTTGCGTGGGTTTTGCGGCTGAAAGCCAGCATCTGGAAGCGTATGCGCAAGCCAAACGTAAGAAAAAGAATATCCCCCTGATTGTGGCCAACCTGATTCAGGAGGGGTTTGGTGGCGACAGCAACCGCTTGGTCTTGTTCGACGAGCAGGGGATGCATCCCCTGGCGCCGGCAAGCAAAGCCCAGTTGGCCACGCAATTGATTCACCACATTGTGACTTTGAAAGGACAAGGCGCATGCATCGCATCGACCTGAAAATTCTTGACGCTCGCCTCAAAGCGACGCCGCCGGCTTACGCCACCCCGGGCGCTGCTGGACTGGATTTGCGTGCCTGCCTTGAGGCATCGCTTACCCTCATGCCCGGTCAGACCGTTCTGGTGCCAACCGGCATGGCGATTCATTTGGCCGATCCCGGTCTGGCGGCGATGATCCTGCCGCGCTCCGGCCTTGGGCACAAGCATGGTATCGTTCTCGGGAATCTGGTTGGCTTGATTGACAGCGACTATCAGGGGCAACTGATGGTGTCGATGTGGAATCGTGGCAATACGCCCTTCACCATCGAACCGCTGGAGCGGATTGCCCAATTGGTGGTGGTCCCGGTTTTGCAGGTGGCGTTCAATGTGGTTGAGGAATTTTCGGCAACCGATCGCGGCGAAGGCGGTTTTGGCAGCACCGGACACGCTTGAGCGGTTGAAACTTCAAGGTAAGACCATTAGGATTCCATGATTTTCTACTGGATCCGGAGGGGACATGAAGCAGTTATCCAGAAAAATTGGCTTGTTGTTGGCGTCGTCGGCGGTTTCGATGTCGCTGTTTGCTGCGGATACGGTCGACCTGGCGCGAGCAGAAGAAATCGTTTCCGGGCGCTGCTTCTTGTGCCACGGTCTGGAAGGTGAGGCCGCCAGCGCCGTCTTTCCCCGATTGGCTGGGCAACATGCTGATTACATTGCGAAGCAGTTGGGCGATTTCAAGTCAGGGAAGCGTAACAGCGACACCATGAAGCCGCAAACCGAAGAGCTCACGGCGGCGGAAATGAAGTCGCTCGGGGCCTTCTTCCAGGCGAAACAGGTGGGGCCACGTCAGACCAGCGATCAGGCGCTTGCCTTGGTGGGCAAATTCATCTTTGACCGCGGCAACCAGTTCTCCGGTTTGCCGAGTTGCGCCAGCTGCCACGGTGCGCAAGGGCATGGCACGCCGATGCTGCCGCGTTTGGCGGGGCAGCATCCGCGTTATATCGAAGATCAGCTGAAGCAGTTCAACAAACGTGAACGGACCAACGACAATGCAGTGATGCATACGGTGGCATCAAAGCTGACCGAATTGGAGACTCACGCAGTCGCCACTTATATCTCGACCCTGGAATAAGGCCGGTCTGCCCGGCCGAAAGCCGCCTGCGGGCGGCTTTTTTATTTCGGATTGGCGGCCAGCCAAATCCCGATTTCGCCGGCCAAGGCGTCGCGGGATTGCTCCAGGAGCGGGATGAGGTGTGCGGTCATGGACAATTCCCCTTGGCGGATCAGGGCTTCGATACGGCTGGACAAGCCGTGCAGCTGTTTGCTGCTGGCGGTACCTGCCAATCCGGAAATCGTATGAGCTCGCCGTTCGGCAGCAGGAGTATCGCCGGTGGATAGTGCGGTTTTGAGCCCATGAATTTCTTCCGTCAAGCCTTTCGGGATTTCAAGCAGCACGAGTCGCGCCAATTCGATGTCATCCCCAAGTCGCTCCAGTAATTCGGCGGCATCGAAAACACTGCTGTGAAGTGTTGGGCCATCCGCCGGGCGTTCTGGTGTTGCTGCCAGGGCCCCGGGTTTGGTCCAGCGCTGGATGGCATCGGCCAGCAATTGGGCGTTAATGGGCTTGGTCAGATAATCATTCATGCCGGCGGCCAAGGTCGTCTCGCGATCCCCTTCCATGGCATTGGCGGTCATGGCGATGATGGTGATCTCGGCATCCCGCACGCCTTGTTCGCCGGCGCGGATGGCGCGGGTCGTTTCATAGCCGTCCAGTACGGGCATGCGGCAATCCATCAGCACCAGATCGTAGGCATTGGCGGCCAGCTTTTCCAGCGCAATGGCCCCATTGTCGGCGACATCGACGTGATGGCCTTGTTTGTGCAGGAGCGTGATGGCAAGTTTTTGATTGACCGGGTTGTCCTCCACCAGCAGGATGCGCGCGTGGCGTGCAGCTTCGGCGAGGCTGTGGCGGGTAATCAGCTCCCGCTTGACGGTCTCCGGACTGCCGAAAACCGACTTCAGGCAATGTTTGAGCAGGCTTTCCTTGATTGGCTTGTTGAGAT
>JAKLLI010000218.1 GCA_023150195.1 Azonexus sp. | reverse complement strand
TTGCGGGCACAGGCGGAGTCGGCGGCACAGCGCCAGCAATTGGCGCGCGTTCAGCGCAGCGCTGCCCCGGAACTGATGATTGCAACGCGTCGTGAGCGGTCGGCAAGTGGCGATCCCGTCGATCAAAGCTGGTCGCTGGGCTTGCGCGTGCCGCTGGATGCGGGCGCCCGCCGCGAGGGTGTGCTCGCCGACGCTGCGGCCGAGCACACCGAAGCCCAGCTGGCCCTCGTCCGTGAGCGTGAACGCCTACAGCTTGGCTTGCGTCAGGCGCTCGCTGCCGAGCGGGCGGTGCAGCGGCGCTTGCAGGCGAGCGAAGTGCGCGAACGCTTGGCCAACGAAAACCTGGCTTGGTACGACCAGGCCTTCCGGCTGGGCGAAAGCGACTTGCCTACCCGTCTGCGGGCGGCGACCGAGGCCTTTGCCGCCACCCGCGCCGTGCAGCGCGCCCGTTTGCAACTGGCCGCCAGTATTTCCGCAACACGTCAGGCCATGGGCCTGTTGCCTGAATGAAGGATCTCCCCATGAAAAAATCGATTTTGGCGCTGTTGACCGTCGGCCTGTGCTGGCCGCTCCTGGCCCCTGCCGCAACGCCCGCGCCGATAGCACGTGTCGTCGCGGCAAGCGAACAATTTGAAATCGTCGGTCAACTCGATGAAAAAGGGCTGCAGCTATGGGTCGACCGCAGCGCTGACCGTTTTCGCGAGGCGGAAGGCGATTATCTGATCGACGATGTGGCCTGGTTGCAGGCGTTGCGCGGCGAAGGCGGGCAGGCCTTGAGCTTCACGCTGCTCAGCGGCGGCGAGAGTGATTTGCTGGCGGGCGAGTTGCAGCCATCGCCGCAGGCCTCGGCAACCGAGCCGCAGGCGAGCCAGGTTTCAGGCCTGTCCGCGCTGGTGCCGGGGATTGTGGCCGGGCTGCTGCTCGGTGGCGTGTTCGGTGTGCTGTGGGCGCGACAGCAACGTCAACGTCGGGAGGGCAAGGCATGAACGCGTCCATCATTGGGGCCCTGGGTTTGCTGGCCGTCCTCGCTTTGCCGGTCAACGCGCATGAGGGCCACGATCACGGCGATGCGCCCAAGCCGCTGATCAACGCCGGCAATCTGCCGCAGCGTCTGGGCGACGGCAGTCTCTTTTTGCCCAAATTGTCGCAACGGCAGATGGGCGTGCTGACGCTGCCGGTCAACGCGGCAGCCGTGCCAAAAACCATCGAACTGGCGGGCACCGTGGTGCCGGATCCGCAGCGCGGCGGGCGGGTGCAGACCTTGCAGGCCGGACGCACGAGGTCCTGGCCTGGGTGGCACCGGCGCTGGGGCAGGTCGAGCGCACCAGTCAGCTCGGCTTGCTGGCGGAACTGAAGGCGGCGCAATCGCTGGCCGAGCGCCGTCTGGCCCGCCTGCGCGCCTTGTCCGGGACGGTGCCGGGCAAGGAAATCGAGGCGGCCGAAAGCGAACTGGTCAGTGTGCAGGGGCGGCTGGCGGCTGCCAGCGAGGGCGCGCATGGACGGGAGGCCTTGAAGGCCCCGGTCAGTGGCGTGCTTGCGGCCAGCCACGTGGTTGCCGGGCAGGTGGTGGATGCCCGTGAGCTGGTGTTCGAAATTGTCGATCCGGACAGTGTTTTCATCGAGGCCGTGGCTTACGACAGCCTGGACGTGGCCACTGTGCGCTCGGCCAGTGTGGCCAGTGATGCGGGCAGCCAGCCCTTGCGCCTGATCGGTGCCAGCCGGCGTCTGCGGGCACAGGCGTTGCCTTTGTTGTTTGGGGCGCGGGCCAAGGGTGCGGGCTGGCGTTTGCCCTTAGGGCAGCCGGTGAAAATTCAGGTGGCGCTGACGTCGACCGTGAGTGGCCTGCCGCTACCCAAATCCGCCGTCGTGCGCAGCCCGGCCAATCTCGACATGGTGTGGGTGAAGCTTGCGCCCGAGCATTTTGTGCCGCGGCCGGTGTCGACCGCGGCGCTGGATGGCGAGCGGGTACTGGTCGTGCGTGGCCTGGCCGCCGGCGAGCGGGTGGTGGTCGACGGGGCCGCCCTGATCAACCAGATTCGCTGAGGTCGCCATGTTTCAATGGATCGTGCAGAAAAGTCTGGGTAATCGCCTGCTGGTGCTGGCGGTGGCCGTGGTGTTGATGGCCTATGGGGCTTTCGAAGCGCACCGCCTGCCCGTGGATGTGTTCCCCGACCTCAACAAACCGACGGTGACGCTGATGACCGAAGCCGGCGGCATGGCGCCGGAAGAAGTTGAGCAATTGGTCAGCGTGCCGCTGGAAAGTTCGCTCAACGGCCTGCCCGGGGTGGCCGGGGTGCGTTCGGTGTCGGCGCCGGGTTTGTCGATTGTGTCTCTGAGCTTTGATTGGGGAACGGAACTGTATCGCGCCCGCCAGATGGTCAGTGAACGCCTGACCGGCCTGCAGGGCACACTGCCGCCGGATGTGGTGCCGCACATGGGGCCGGTGTCGTCGTTGATGGGCGAAATCATGATGCTCGCCCTGCCGGTCGATGCGGCCAGCGGCCATGCCATGCAGGCCCGCGAATACGCGGACTGGGTGTTGCGCCCGCGTCTGCTGGCGGTGCCGGGGGTGGCGCAGGTGATTCCGATTGGCGGCGAAGTCCGCCAGTTTCAGGTGCAGCCGGATAGCCGGCGCCTGGCCGATCTCGGGATTTCCATCGCGCAACTGGAAGCGGCGCTGGCCGCCTATTCGGCCAATACCTCGGGCGGTTTTCTGGCGGTTAACGGGCGCGAGTACCTGATTCGCCATCTGGGTCGTTCCTCGCGCCTGGAAACCCTGCAAAATCTTGCGTTGACCGCAAAAAACGGCCAGCCCGTGTTGTTGCTGCAGGTGGCCGATGTCCGCTTTGCGGCGGCGCCCAAACGGGGCGATGCGGGTTTTAACGGCCAGGCCGCGGTGATTCTCAGCATCCAGAAGCAACCGACCGCCGATACGCTGGCGCTGACCACCGCGCTGGAAGCCGCGCTGCGGGACATGCGTGCCAGCCTGCCGACGGGCGTACAGGCGCCCGAAGTGATTTTCCGGCAGGCCGATTTCATCCAGTCGTCGATCGATAACCTGCAAGCCAAGTTGCTGCTCGCAGCCTGTCTGGTGGCGGCGGTGCTGTTCTTCTTCCTCGGCAATCTGCGCACCATGCTGATTTCGCTGACGGCCATTCCCCTGTCCATTCTGACGGCCATTCTGGTGTTCAAGGCGCTGGGTCTGTCGATCAACACCATGACGCTGGGCGGTTTGGCGATTGCCATTGGCGAACTGGTCGATGATGCCGTGGTCGATGTCGAAAACATCCTGCGCCGGCTGCGGGAAGCGCGGCGGCGTGGCGATGCCGTCAGCATCATCAGTCTGGTGGTATCGGCTTCGCTGGAAGTTCGTTCAGCGATTGTGTACGCCACGCTGATCATTGCGCTGGTGTTTGTGCCGCTGTTCGCCCTGCCTGGCATCGAAGGGCGCTTGTTCGTGCCGCTCGGGATTGCCTACATCGTGTCGATTCTGGCCTCGCTGGCCGTCTCGGTCACGGTGACGCCGGTGTTGTCCTGCTATGTGCTGCCGGCGATGGCCGATGGTGCACACGGCGATACGCGCCTGGTGAGCTGGTTGAAAAATCGCTATCGGCCGCTGTTGACCGCTGTGCTGGCGGCGCCGCGCCTGCCGCTGGCGCTGGTCAGTAGCGCCGTGTTGCTGGCCGCCATCGCCGTGCCTTTTTTTCCGACCACGTTTTTGCCGCCTTTCAATGAGGGGTCGATGACGGTCAGCCTGCGCCTCAATCCGGGCGTGACGCTGGCGGCGTCGGTTCGTGTGGCGGCGCAGGCGGAGCGGCTGGTCATGGGCGTGCCTGAGGTCGTGCATGTCGGACGGCGCTCGGGACGGGCGGAGCTGGATGAGCATGCCGAAGGCGTGCATGTGTCCGAACTGGAAATCCGCTTGCGCCCGTCGGCACGCAGCAAGGAGGCGGTCTATGCCGATATCCGCGCGCGGCTGGCCCATCTGCCGGGCAGCCTCAATCTCGGGCAGCCGATTTCGCATCGCATCGATCACATGTTGTCGGGGGTGCGGGCGCAGGTGGCGATCAAGATTTTTGGTGATGACCTGGATGCCCTGCGCGCCAACGCCGCCGGGCTGAGGGAAAAATTGGCCGGGATTCCAGGCGTGACCGATCTGGAAATCGAAAAGCAGGTATTGGCGCCCCAAATCAAGGTGGCGCTGGATTTCGATGCCCTGGCCCGTTATGGCCTGCCACCGGGCGTCTTGCTGCGCGATCTGCAGCGGCTGGTGGATGGCGAGAAGCTGACGCAGATCCTCGACGGCAATCGCCGCTTCGATCTGGTGTTGCGTTTGCCCGAGGCCGGGCGGGGTACCGAGGGCTTGCCCGGCTTGCTCATCGACACGCCCCTGGGCGCGGTGCCGCTGTCGCAACTGGCGCGTATCGAGACCGGGGATGGGCCGAACCAGATCATCCGCGATGAAGGGCGGCGGCGCATCGTGATTTCACTCAATGTGCAGGGACGCGCCTTGTCCGCGGTGGTCGCGGATATCCGGCAGGTGGTGGCGGCAACGCCCTTGCCTGAGGGCAGTTTCATCACCTTGGGCGGCCAGTTTCAGGCCCAGGAAGCGGCGGCACGCCTGATTTTTGTGCTGGCGCTGGGGTCGACCGCGCTCATCTTCATGGTCTTGTACAGCCGTTACCGGTCTGCGGTGCTGGCGGCGCTGATCATGGGCAATGTGCCGCTGGCACTGGTCGGTGCCGTGCTCGGCCTGTGGCTGTCCGGGCAGCCGCTGTCGATTGCCGCCCTGATCGGCTTCATCACGCTGGCCGGGATTGCCACGCGCAATGGCATCCTCAAGGTCAGCCACTGGCTGAACCTGATGCGTCAGGAAAATTTGCCATTTTCGGTCGAGCTGATTGTGCGCGGTGCCGAGGAGCGTCTGGCGCCGGTGCTGATGACCGCGCTGGTGGCGGCCTTTGCGCTGGCGCCGCTGTTGTTCGAGGCCGAGCAGCCGGGGACGGAAATTCTGCATCCGGTCGCTGTCGTCATCTTTTCCGGTCTGATCGGTGCCACCTTGCTCGACACCCTGATGACCCCCGTGCTGTTCAGCCTGTTTGGCCGCAAGGCGGCCGAACGCTTGCGTCGCAGCGAAGCTTTTGAAACCCTTTAACAGGCTGCTCAAAAACCCCAGCCAGCCGATGCCAATGAGATAATGGCGACCTGGTCAGGACGAGATTGAAGAAGATGAGAACGGCGGATACCACACAGCACGCGATGTTCAGCTATCGGAGTTTGGAGGAGC
>JAKLLI010000217.1 GCA_023150195.1 Azonexus sp. | reverse complement strand
GACTTCAACGATGGCCACGTCGGCGCCTTCGGCACCGGCCTTGACCTTGCCCTTGATTTCATCGGTGATGTGCGGAATCACCTGAACGGTCTTGCCGAGATACTCACCGCGGCGCTCCTTGCGCAGCACGGTGTCGTAAACCTGACCGGTGGTGAAATTGTTGCGCTTGGCCATCCGGGCGCTGGTGAAGCGCTCGTAGTGTCCCAGATCGAGGTCGGTTTCCGCGCCGTCTTCGGTCACAAAGACCTCGCCGTGCTGGAAGGGACTCATCGTGCCGGGATCGACGTTGATGTAGGGGTCAAGCTTGAGGTGGGTAACCTTGATGCCGCGGGATTCCAGAATGGCCCCCAGCGACGCGGCGGCGATGCCTTTGCCCAGGGAGGACACGACACCGCCAGTAACGAAAACGTATTTAGTCATGGAAAGACAGGCTGCGGGAAAGCGAAATCATAGCCGATCGGCGCCTTTTTTCCAAAGCCTGTGCACGGTCAACACCATTCCAGCAGCAATTTTCAAGACCGCCAAAGCCGCCTTCGCTTTGCTAAAATGCGCGATTTTTCAGGGATTGGGCGGTTATTTTGAAGAAAGTGCTGGTCGTCACTTTTTCGCAAAGCGGACAGCTTGCCGAGATTACCGGCAAGATCAGCGCCCCCCTGTCAGCCGCCGGACATCGCGTGCATCTGGAGGTGTTGAAGCCCCGGACGCCCTTCCCCTTCCCCTGGCCATTTGTCGATTTCATCGACGCTTTTCCGGAATGCGTGCTGCGCGAAGCGCCACCGCTTCAACCCCTGAACTTGCCGGCCGACAGCGATTTCGACCTGATCATCCTCTGTTATCAAGTCTGGTATCTGGCCCCTGCCCTGCCCATGACCGCTTTTCTGCAAAGTGCCGAAGGCCAGCGACTCCTGAAGGGCAAGCCGGTGATCACCGTCGTTGCCTGCCGCAACATGTGGCTATCCGCCCAAGCGGCCATGCGAGAAATGATCGCGGATGCCGGCGGGCGCCTGCTCGATCACATTGCCTTCACCGACCGTGGTCATCCGCTGGCCACCTTCATCACCACGCCGCGCTGGGTGCTGACCGGGCGACGCAATGGTTTCTGGGGCCTGCCGGCTGCCGGCGTTGCGCCGGATGAAATCGCCGGCGCCAGGCGCTTTGGGCGTGCGCTGACAGAGGCGCTCGATCAGGATCTTGAGCGCGGCAGCGCACCCCTGCTGCGCGGCTTGCGTGCCGTCACCGTCAATCCCCGGCTGGCGATCAGCGAACGGGCCGGGCGGCGGGCCTTCGGCGTCTGGTCACGCCTGATCCGTGCTGCCGGAAAACGCGGGCAATGGCGCCGTCGACCGCTGTTGCTCGTTTTCCTGATCTATCTGATTGCCATGATCATCACCGTTGTCCCGCTCAGCCTCTTGTTACAATGGCTGCTTTCCCCCTTGCTCTCGTCGCGCCTAAATGTCCTCAAGGCCGAACTGGAGCAACCGTCGGGGTCGGACGACTTCAATCTCGAAAAATATGCCTCCTAGCGGCCAGGTTTTCATCACCCGCACTGCCAGCTTCCTGCCCAACGCACCGGTCGCCAACGACGACATTGAGCGCGTACTGGGTCAGGTGGGCGACCGGCCTTCGCGCGCCCGGCGCATCATCCTGCGCAACAACGGCATCCTGCAGCGCCATTACGCCATCGACCCGGCAACCGGGAAGTGCACGCACACCAACGCGCAACTGACCGCCGAAGCCGTGCGCCGTCTGGCCGATGAGTTTTTTCAGCTGAACAGCATCGACTGCCTGGCCACTGGCACCTCGCTCCCCGATCAACTCATGCCCAACCACGGGGTCATGGTGCACGGCGAACTCGGCAACCCGGCCTGCGAGGTGGTGAGTACCGCCGGCATCTGCGCCTCGGGCATCGCCGCGCTCAAGTATGCGTGGCTGGCCGTACTCGCCGGTCAGGCCAAAAATGCGGTGGCCACCGGCTCGGATCGTGCCTCGGCGGTCATGCATGCACGCAATTTCGCGGCCGAATCCCAGCATCGGGTGGATGCGCTGGACAACCAGCCGGAAATCGCCTTCGAAAAGGATTTTCTGCGCTGGATGCTGTCTGATGGTGCCGGTGCCTTTCTGCTCCAGCCGGCACCGCGTCCCGACCAGCGCGCCCTGCGCATTGAATGGATCGATATCCTCTCGCAAGCCCACGCGCTGCCCACCTGCATGTATGCCGGCGCAGAAAAAGCAGACAACGGCAGCCTCAGCGGCTGGGCGGGCTTTTCTCCGGTCGACTGGGCGCAGCAGTCAATTTTCGCCGTGAAGCAGGACGTTCGCCTGCTCAACGAGGCGGTGGTCGAACACACGCTGGTGAAACCGCTGGAAAAGCTGATGGCCAGCGGTCGCCTGCAGGCCAGCGAGGTCGACTGGTTTTTGCCGCACATGTCCTCGGCCTATTTCCGCCAGCCCATGTGCGACGCCATGGCGCGTATCGGCTTCGCCATCCCGCCCGAAAAATGGTTTACCAACCTCACCACGCGCGGCAACACAGGGGCCGCGTCCATGTTCATCATGATTGACGAATTGCTGCGCAGCGGTCGACTCGCCCACTGCCAGAAAATCCTGTGCTTTACCCCGGAAAGCGGCCGTTTTACCGGCTCGCTGATGCTGCTGAGCGTGGTCGATCATGCTGGATGATCAGGTCCCCCAGGAAGGCAATCGCACCCTCGGCGGTCATCGCAAGTTGCTCTATGCGCGCGGCGCCGACGGCAAGGTGCACGATGTGCGCTCCAGCGGCTGGGAGGTGGAGGAAATCGTCACCCGGCAAGCGGTGGAAGACCTTGAGCGACTGGCCGACGATGCTCGCCGTCGCGTGCTGGCCGGCGAAACCTCGGCGCTCGAATATCACATGCACCGCCAACGCATGGATGTGGCGCTGCTCTCGCAGGTCAGCGGCATCTGGCAATGGCGAATTCGCCGCCATTTCCGCCCCGCCATCTTTGCCCGCCTGTCGCCGGCACTGCTCAATCGTTACGCCGAGGCGCTGGGCCTCACGGTCGACACCCTGAAACAGGTGAATTCTTGAATTTCGAACACACCCAGGCATCGCACTGCGAAAGTGGCGTCATCTCCGCGCTGGTCCGTCACGGCGGTTTGCCGCTGTCCGAACCGATGGCCTTCGGGCTGTCGTCGGCGCTCTCTTTTGCCTACATCCCCATCGTCCGCATCAACGGGCTGCCGCTGGTCGCTTACCGGATGCCGCCGCGTTTCATCATCAAGGGCCTGCAAAAACCGCTGGGCCTGAAGATGCGTTTTGAGACCTTCCGCAATCCGGCAGCCGGCGAGCGGCGCCTGAACGAATTGCTCAATGCCGGCAAGGTGGTCGGCTTGCAGACCTCGGTCTTCTGGCTGCCCTACATGCCGCAGGACCTGCGTTTTCACTTCAACGCGCACAATGTGCTGGCCTATGGTCGGGAACCCGGCGGCGATTACCGGCTGTCCGATCCGGTCTTCGAGCATCCCGTCACCTGCCCGCCCGCCGATCTGGCCCGCGCACGCTTCGCCAAAGGCGTGCTGGCCCCGCGCGGATTGATTTATTACGCCGAAAACCCGCCGCAAACACCGGACTGGTCGCGCGATCTGCCGCGCGCCATCCGCAAGACCACGCGCATCGTGCTCGACTCGCCCTTGCCCATCATCGGCGTGCGCGGCATCCGCCGGCTGGCCAAGGCCATCGACGGTCTGAACACCGATCAGGACGCTGCGCGCAGCAAGCTCTTCATCGGTCAGGTCGTGCGCATGCAGGAAGAAATCGGGACTGGTGGCGGCGGTTTCCGCTTCATTTACGCGGCCTTCCTGCAAGAAACGGCGGAGCGTCTGGGCCGCCCCGTGTTCAACGAGATGGCCGAACAGCTGATCGATATCGGTGACGACTGGCGTGAATTCGCACTGGCCACGGCGCGCATGATCCGCGACCGCGACCCCCTGCAACCGCGCCGGCTGGGCGATCTGCTGCGCGGCATCGCCGACCGTGAACAGGCCTTTTTCCGCGACCTGCG
>JAKLLI010000216.1 GCA_023150195.1 Azonexus sp. | reverse complement strand
CCCCATGCACGATGTGGGCAAGATCGGCATTCCCGACATGATTTTGCTCAAGCCGGGCAAGTTGACCGATGAAGAATTTGCCATCATGAAGAGGCACGCGGCGATGGGCTATGAACTGCTCAAGGAAAGCGGCTCGGAAATCATGCAGGCGGGGGCGGAAATCGCCCTGTCACACCACGAGAAATACGACGGCACGGGCTATCCGAACGGGACGCGCGGCGAAGATATTCCGCTCTTCGGCCGCATCGTGGCGGTGGCGGACGTTTTCGATGCCCTGACATCCGAGCGCCCGTACAAGAAGGCATGGCCGCTCGAGGACGCGAAAAAGCTGCTGGAAGACGGTCGGGGCAAGCATTTTGACCCGGTCTGTGTGGATACCTTTATTGCCTGTTGGGCGCAGGTAATGACAGTACGCGGCCAGTTCCGCGATGAAGACGAACCGGCCTGCTGAGCACGGTTCGCGCAACGGAGAAGACATGAACCCCTTTGTGATCGACAAGCCAGCCATCCTCGACCGCCTGGGGGGCGACGAGGATATTTTTGCCATGATGCTGGAGATGTATTTGCAGGAAGTGGATAGCAATTGTCAGGCGCTTCAGGCAGCGCTGGATGCCGGCAATGTCGCGACCTTGCAGCGCGAGGCACATACAGTCAAGGGGTTGCTGGCCACCGTCTCGGACGATGATGGCGCGGCCCGCGCCCTGGCACTGGAGCAGATGGGCAAGCTCGGGCAGTTGGACGGTGCCGCCGCCTTGCTGGGCGAAGTGCAGACCCGTTTGCGCGAAGTGGCCGCCGTGCTGGCTGCTGAATTAGGCCGGTAGGCTCAGGCAGTCCGCGACAGCACTGGCGTCAGCGGTTGCACAAAACGGTAGCTCGCCGAGCAGCGGCCCCGGCAGACGGGCGGCGAGGGTTTCGATATTGGCTGCGGCATGCGCCATGGCCGGATCGATCTGATTGGCGATCCAGCCGGCCAGCACCAGGCCGCGGGCCTGGATAGCCTCGGCAGTGAGCAGGGCGTGGTTCAGGCAGCCGAGGCGGATGCCGACCACCAGAATCACCGGCAGGGCCAGCGCTTGTGCCAGATCGGCACTGTCGCGGTCGCCACCGAGTGGAATCCGAAAACCGCCGGCTCCCTCAACAATGACGAATTCCGCGGCATTTTTGGCCGTTGTTACCGTGTCGCCGATGCGCGCAAAGTCTATCGTTGTACCGGCTTGCTCGGCCGCCAGATGCGGCGCGATGGGCGGCGCAAAACAATAGGGATTGATGACATGAGTCGGCAAGGCGACCGAGTTGGCGCCCAGAATGCGCGCCACATCGTCGTTGACGCCCTGTGCGTCGGTGCCCGCAGCAATGGGCTTGAGCCCGGCGGCGCGCAAACCGGCCTGGCGGGCGCGATGAAGCAGGGCGCAGGTGGCGAAGGTTTTGCCCACTTCGGTGTCGGTGCCGGTCAAAAAATAGGCGTGCTTCATACTCGGGCGTGCAAATAGAGGACGTGATAGCTCAGTGGCAGGCCGGCTTCGCGACGCAAGGTCTCGTAGGCCGCTTCGGCTTTGAGGAAAGCGCTACGGCTCATCAGGCCAGTGCGTTGGCCGCGGCCCACTTGATTGGCACCGATGGCTTTCACCGCCAGCAAGAGTTGGCGGAAATCCGGGTAAAACGCGGTTTCCGTGCTTTCAATGAGGTCGACCGCTTGCAGGCCAAGGTCTTTTGCCAGGGTGCGGAGTTCGTCGGGGGGACAGAAGCCCAGGGTGTGGCGATAGGCATCCACGCCGGCAAAGGCGCTGCGCAATTCATGAAAGGTTTCTGGGCCGAGGGTCGCAATCGCGAATTGACCACCCGCTCGCAAGGTCCTTCGCGCTTCCTGCAGACTGGGTGCCAGATCACACCACTGGAGCGCGAGACTGCTCCAGTACAGGTCAATGCTGGCGTCGGCCAGCGGGAGTTGCTCGATATCGCCGGCGATTTTTCGACAAGGCGCCGCAACTTGGGCGAGCATTGCGGTCGACAGATCGAGCGCAAGAATTTCGCCCCTGGGTGCATGTTGGCGCAGCAGGGCGTGGGCATAGCCGGTACCACAACCGGCATCGAGTAGGGACTCTGCATCGTGGCAGGCCAGGCCGCGGGCGAGTGACCGGCAGATGCGGCGCTGGATGTCGGCCGCTTGATCGTAGTGCTTGGCCGCACGCTCGAAGGCGTTACGGATGCGTCCCTTGGCGGGTTTATTCATGCAGGAAAGTGCGGCAGGCGCTCAAAAAATCGTCGGGTCGAGAAATGAAGGGGGCGTGCGCGCAAGCCGGGATGGCCTGCAGGCGGGCTTGCGGCACAGCGGCCTGCAAGGCCTCGGCAGCGCCCAGCGGCATCAGCGGGTCAGCGGCGCCGTGGATCAGCAGGGTCGGTGCATGGATGCGCGCGAGTTCGGGGCGTAGATCCACGTCGCGCAGCCAGTTCAGTCCCGTCGCCAGCACGGGGGCCGCGGGACGCGGATCGGCCAGTTCGAGGAGGCAGGTGGTGCAGGCTTTGGCATCTTGATCGCCGCGGTTGAAGCCCCCCACAAAGCGCGGCAGCATGGCTTCGGCATCGGCGGCGATGTCTGCGGCGAATTCCGCCAGCGTTTGTACTGGCATGGCATGCGGCCAGCCATCGCGCTGAACGAAAGAGGCGGTGCCAGCGACCAGCAACAGTTTGCTGACTTTGTCTGGCGCTCGGGCGGCGATCGCCAGTGCCAGCTGGGCACCCAGCGACCAGCCAGCCAGTGTGCAGCGCTCAGGCAGCCGAGCGGCGATGTCGGCAGCGGCCGCATCGAAAGACTCAATCAGTGGGGCCTTGCCGTAGCCGGGCAGGTCGAAAATTGTGCCGCCCAGGGCGTCGACCGTGGATTGCAGCGGGCCGCGGCCAAGGCACCAGCCGGGCAATAAAATCAGGGAATCGTTCAAGCCAGTTCCTTCAGGGTAGTGATCAGGCCATCGATGTCCGCTTCGGTGTGCGCGGCGGAGACGGAAATGCGCAGTCTTGCTGTACCGGCAGGGACCGTGGGCGGGCGAATGGCGGGAACCCACAGGCCGCGCTCACGCAAGGCGGCAGATAGGGCGAGTGTCTGCTTGTTGTCGCCGATGATCAGCGGCTGGATGGCCGTGAGCGAGGTGCGCAAGGGCCAGGGAAGCGCCCCGATGCCTTCGCGCAATTGACGGATGCGGGCCATCAACAGGGTGCGCAGGGCGTCGCCGTCACGGATGATGGTCAGGCTTTGCGTCAGTGCACAGGCGATCGCGGGCGAACTGGCCGTGGTGAAAATATAGGCGCGGCTGGTGTTGACCAGAAAATCCATGGCCGTTGTCGAGCCAGCGACAAAGGCCCCGCTGACGCCGGCGGCCTTGCCCAGCGTACCCATCAGCAGGATGCGCGGCGAGGCTGGCAGATTGAAATGACTCAGGGTGCCACGTCCGTGTTGCCCGAGGACGCCAAATCCGTGCGCGTCGTCGATGACCAGCCAGGCATCGTGGCGTTCGGCCAGTTCGAGCAGTAGCGGTAGCGGGGCCAGGTCGCCATCCATGCTGAAGACGGCGTCGGTGACGATGATTTTGCGTCGGGCGCTGCTGGCGGTGAGCAGGGTATCGAGCGCCGCGACGTCGTTATGGGGGTAGCGCTTCACCTCGGCACCGGCGGCTTTGGCGAGTTGCATGGCATCGATCAGCGAGGCGTGATTGAGTTTGTCGGCAAACACCGCATCGCCGCGCCCCGCGAGCGCCGGGGTGACGGCGAGATTGGCCAGATAGCCCGTGCTGAAGGTCAGCGCTGCCGGAAAGCCGGTGAATGCCGCAATGGCCTTTTCCAGGGCGTCATGCGGCGCCAGGTGGCCGCTGACCAGATGCGAGGCACCGCTGCCAGCTCCCCATTGGCGGGCGCCTTGGGCCAGCGCTTCGGCAATCTCCGCATTCCCGGCCAGTCCGAGATAGTCGTTGCTGGCGAAATTGACCAGGGTCTGGCCGTCGACCGTGGCCAGCGGCGAGTTCGGCCTGAAGTGCCAGGGTTGACGGCGGGGGGGGGAAATTCATCACGGCATCCTAGTGGCTGAGTCAGGGCTTGGCAAGGCGCGCATGGAGTTGGGCCAGCGCCCAGGCGACATGCTCGCGCACCAGCGCCGAGGGGTGTTCGATGTGGCCATGCAGTGCAGTAAATGCGGCTTCGCTGGCCGGGCCGTTACCCAGCGCGACGGCGATATTGCGCAGCCAGCGTTCGTGGCCGATACGCCGGATCGGATTGCCCGCCAATCGGGTCTCGAATTCGTGTTCTGTCCAGGCAAACAGGGCGCTGAGTTTGCTAGCGTCCAGTGCGTGACGGGGGGTGAATTCGGGATCGCCCAATTGGGCGAAGCGATTCCACGGGCAGCAAAGCTGACAGTCGTCGCAGCCATAAATCCGGTTGCCGATCAGTGGGCGCAGCGGTTCGGGAATGGCGCCGGTCAACTCGATGGTGAGATAGGAAATGCAGCGCCGCGCATCGACGGTGTACGGGGCCACGATGGCAGCAGTCGGACAGGCGTCGAGGCAGGCGGTGCAATGGCCGCAGTGGTCGCTGATGGGGGCGTCCGGGGGGAGATCCAGATCGGTGTAGATTTCCCCTAAAAAGCGCCAGGAACCCTGCCGCGAAAGCAATAGCGTGTGTTTTCCGCGCCAGCCCAGCCCGGCTTGGCGGGCAAATTCGACTTCCATGACCGGGGCTGAGTCGGAAAAAACGCGGTAGCCGAAGGGACCGATCAAGGCGGCGATGCCTTCGGCCAGTTTTTGTAAGCGGTTGCGCACGACCTTGTGGTAGTCACGCCCTTGTGCATAGCGCGAAATGGCCGCCATGTCGGCAGAATCGACGGTTTTGGTGTGCGGAAGATAGTCGACCGCAGCTGAGATGACGGTGAGGGTGCCGGGATGCAATTGGCTCGGGTTGGCCCGCAGTTCCATGTGGCGCGCCATATAATCCATCTCCCCGTGCATGCCTTCAGCCAACCATGCGCGTAGTTTGTCGCTGGCGGCCCCGGGATCGGCCCGGGTGATACCCACGGCAGAAAATCCCAGTTGTTGGCTCAGGGTGCGGAGTTGTTGCGCCAAGTCGCCCTGGTTCATTGTGGAGTCAGCTGCATGCATTGCCCGGATATTACTGCGCTTTTCGATTTGCCTGATGAGGCGGCGACCCAGCGGCTGGGGGCGCAACTCGCCACAGGGATTGTTCCCGGATTGGTGATTTATCTGGAAGGCGACCTCGGTGCCGGCAAAACGACCTTGTCACGGGCGCTGATTCACGCCCTGGGCCACACCGGCCCGGTGAAAAGCCCGACCTATGCCTTGGTTGAAGTTTACGTAGTTTCGAGTTTATACTTG
>JAKLLI010000215.1 GCA_023150195.1 Azonexus sp. | reverse complement strand
ATCATCCCGTGTTGCTGACTCAGGGCGCCGTCCGTGACGACATTGAAGATCAGCCCCAGCGCCTTGATTTGCGCAGCGACCCAGCCCAGATAGGCGAGCACGATGCAGATCGTGGTCAGGATTTCAATGGTCCGGTTGTAGCGCAGCCGGAAATAGTCGCCCAGCGTCAGTACGTTGAGCTTGTAGAGTTTGCGCGAGAAAAAGATGCCGCCAATCACCAGGCAGAGCGAAGCACCAAACGGGTCCGCGACGACGCCATGCAGGCCTTCGTTCACGAAGGTGGAAGAAACGCCGAAGATGGCCTCTGCACCAAACCAGGTGGCAAATACGGTCGCTGTCACCACGGGGAGCGGCAGATGCCGGCCGGCAACGGCGAAATCCTTGGTGCTATGAACGCGGGTTGCCGCCAACAAGCCGATACCGATGGAAACAAGCAGATAGAGGGCAACGAACCAGATCAGCATGGGGTACGGTCAACAGCGGCAAGGGGTTGAAAACGCGGGAGATTATAAGGTTATTGCGCGTTTTCACTGCGGAAAAAGACGGGCTCGCTGACAAATTCGAGCGCTTGTCCGGTCGACGGGTGAACGAAGGCAATTTTGGCCGCGTGGAGCATCAGGCGCGGACTGCGCGACAGGGTATGGGCGCCGTAAAGTTCATCGCCCAGAATGGGGTGGCCGAGGCTGGCCAGATGCACCCGCAATTGATGGGAGCGGCCGGTGACCGGCAGCAGTTCGATCAGGCTTTCGTGGCGCTCCGGCAGACGGCGCAGTACCCGGTAGCGGGTGAGCGAGGGCTTGCCGATCTCGTGATCAACTTTTTGCCGGGGGCGATTCGGCCAGTCGCAAATCAGGGGCAGGTCGATGGTGCCGTGATCGTGTTCTGGTAGCCCGTCGACCAGGGCGTAATAGGTTTTATCGACGGCACGGTCGCGAAACAGCTTGGAAAGCAGGCTGTGCATCGTTTCGCTGCGGGCCATGACGAGTAGACCGGAAGTCGACATGTCGAGCCGGTGCACGGCGAGGGCATCGGGAAAAGTCTGCTGAACACGCGATACCAGGCAATCGGCCTTGTCAGGGCCGCGCCCGGGCACGGAAAGCAGGCCGGATGGCTTGTCGACAATCAACAGGTCGTCATCGATGTGCAAAAAGCGCGGGGCCTCAGTGGGCGGGCGGTAGGGCGTCATGCGCGGCGGTCTGGCTGGGTGCAGTGAGCGTCACGAAACGGGCCGCCGGCGCGCGTCCAACCCTGCGCGGGCTCAGTTTGCAGACAGACACGCTGGCCATCGAGCTTGCTGGTCCACCAGTACCAGGCGGCAGGGCGGGCCTGAAGGGGCAGGCTGAGCGCGAGCAGAAAGCTGAGAAGACAGCGATTGATCATCAGTTCAAATACTGTATAGTTGTACAGTATTTAGCATTTTCCAGGTCAGGCCCGCAAGAATACACGCGGGCAGCGAAATTTCCGTAATATCCCGTCAATTGCAATTAGCATATTTTAAAGGGTGTGAGGCATCCATGCTGATAGCAATTTCTGTTCCATCATTGGCCCCTGTGCCATAATCCGCGCAACGTTTTGAGGTAGAACCATGGACGATAACAAGGCAAAGGCGCTGGCCGCAGCGCTGCAACAGATCGAAAAACAATTCGGCAAAGGCTCCATCATGAAGATGGGTGATGCCGAAATCGACGAAGGCATTCAGGTGGTGTCCACCGGCTCGCTGGGGCTGGATATTGCGCTGGGCGTGGGCGGCTTGCCGCGTGGCCGGGTCGTTGAAATCTATGGTCCGGAATCCTCGGGCAAAACCACGCTGTGTCTGCAGGTAGTTGCCGAAATGCAAAAACTGGGTGGCACGGCCGCCTTCATCGATGCCGAGCATGCGCTGGATCCGCAATACGCGCAAAAACTGGGGGTCAACGTCGGTGAATTGCTGATTTCGCAGCCCGATACCGGCGAGCAGGCCCTCGAAATCGCCGACATGCTGGTGCGTTCCGGATCGGTGGACATCATCATCGTCGACTCCGTGGCAGCACTGACGCCGCGCGCTGAAATTGAGGGTGAAATGGGCGATCAGATGGTCGGTCTGCATGCCCGCCTGATGTCGCAAGCCCTGCGCAAGCTGACCGCGAACATCAAGAAAACCAACACCCTGGTCATTTTCATCAATCAGATCCGCATGAAGATCGGTGTCATGTTCGGCTCCCCGGAAACGACCACTGGCGGCAACGCCCTCAAGTTCTACGCGTCCGTCCGTCTCGATATCCGCCGCATTGGCGCGATCAAGAAGGGTGACGAGGTGATCGGTAGCGAAACCAAGGTGAAGGTCGTCAAGAACAAGGTTTCCCCGCCCTTCCGCGAAGCCATTTTCGACATCCTTTACGGCGAAGGCATTTCCCGCCAGGGCGAGGTTGTCGAAATGGGCGTCGCCCACAAGCTGGTCGACAAATCCGGCGCCTGGTACGCCTACAAGGGCGAAAAGATCGGTCAGGGCAAGGACAATGCCCGTGAATTTCTGAAGTCGCACCCGGAGATTGCGCAGGAAATCGAGGCCGGCATCCGTGAAGCGGCCAGTACCAACGTGATCAAGCCGGTCAAGGCCAAGGCGGATGCTTGATTCTGCGGCCGTGCTGCGGGTTGCGGCCCTTCGCTTGCTGACCCGGCGGGATCACAGCCGGGCGGAATTGAAGGCCAAACTCGCACCACAGGCTGAATCGGCAGAACAGTTGGATGCGGTACTGGATCGCCTGGTCGCCGAGCGTCTGTTGTCCGATGATCGTTATGCCGTTCAGCGCGCAAGTGCCCGCGGGCAGCGTTACGGTAATGCCCGCCTGCGTCAGGAATTGCGACAACGCGGGATCAGCGATGAAACGATTGCCGATGCCTTGCCGGAAGCGGGCGATGAAACCGAACGCTGCCGGTTAATTTGGCAAAAAAAATTCGGTCGACCGCCGGAGTCGCCAGAAATGCGTGCCAAACAGGTTCGATTCCTGCAATATCGCGGTTTTTCCGGCGATGCCATTCGCCGGGTCATCAGCGGAGCAGACGAATGACCGGGGCGGTTGCCAAACTGTCAGCACACAACCTGAAGAAACGGTACAAGGCCCGTACCGTGGTTGAGGACGTTTCTTTCGAACTCAAGGCGGGTGAGGTCGTCGGTCTGCTGGGCCCAAACGGTGCGGGTAAGACCACGTGCTTTTACATGATCGTCGGCTTGGTGGCTGCGGATGGCGGCGAGGTCTATATCGACGAAACCCGCCTGACCCACCTGCCAATGCACCGCAGGGCCAGGGAAGGCCTGTCTTATCTCCCGCAGGAAGCCTCGATCTTTCGCAAGCTCAATGTCGAAGACAATATCCGTGCCGTGCTCGAACTGCTCAAGCTGGACAAAGATGTTGTCAACGAGCGTCTGGAAACCCTGCTCGCCGAACTGCACATCGGCCACGTCCGGCATGTGAATGCAGCGGCCTTGTCCGGGGGCGAACGCCGTCGCGTCGAAATTGCACGGGCGCTGGCAACCGATCCGCGCTTTGTGCTGCTCGATGAACCCTTTGCCGGGGTTGACCCGATCGCGGTCCTGGAAATTCAGAAAATCATTCGTTTCCTCAAGGAGCGTGGCATCGGCGTGTTGATTACCGATCACAACGTCCGTGAAACTCTGGGGATTTGCGATCACGCCTGGATTATCAACGCCGGCCGCGTGCTTGCCGCTGGACGGCCGGAAGAAATCGTTGATAATGAAAGCGTACGAAGGGTTTATCTCGGCGAGCACTTCAAGCTCTGACCGCAACGCAGCATCCAACCCCCATCGATGAAACCAGCACTTCAGCTCAAACTCTCCCAACATCTGGCTTTGACGCCCCAGTTGCAGCAGTCGATCAAACTGCTCCAGTTGTCGACCGTCGAAATGCAGCAGGAGATCGAGCGTTATCTGCTGGAAAATCCCATGCTGGAGCGGGATGACGACAACGGCCAGGAATCCTTTGCGGGAGCGCAGCAGTTCGACTCGCCGACTAGCAACTCGGAGCGGGTCGCAGAAGAGCGTGGGGCTTCCGATGAACGCGACCAGCAAGAAGTCCCCTCCTCACCCGCCGAAATTGACGA
>JAKLLI010000214.1 GCA_023150195.1 Azonexus sp. | reverse complement strand
GATGGCTATGGCGGCGGTGGGCATGTATTCGACTGGACCCTGATTCCGCCGGCGCTGCCGGGGCATCTGATACTCTCAGGCGGTTTGCATGCCGGCAATGTGGGTGACGCAATTCAGCGCGTGCGCCCGCTTGCGGTCGACGTGTCGTCCGGCGTGGAATCCAGCAAGGGCATCAAGGATCAGGAAAAAATCGCCGCCTTTGTCGCGGCAGTACGGAAAGCCGATGAGTCAATATAACTTCCCAGACGCCAAGGGCCATTTCGGTCCCTACGGTGGTGTGTTTGTGGCCGAAACGCTGTTTGGCGCACTCGACGAATTGAAAGCCGCCTACGCCGAAGCGCAGGCTGATCTGGCCTTCCGTGCCGAATATGAATACGAACTCAAGCATTTTGTCGGTCGCCCGTCGCCGATTTACCACGCCAAACGCTGGTCGGAACAATTGGGTGGCGCGCAGATTTACCTCAAGCGTGAGGACCTGAATCACACCGGCGCCCACAAGGTGAACAACTGCATCGGTCAGGCCATGCTCGCCAAGCGCATGGGCAAGCCGCGCGTGATTGCCGAAACCGGTGCTGGTCAGCACGGCGTTGCAACGGCAACGGTCGCTGCTCGCTATGGCATGGAATGCGTGGTCTACATGGGGGCGGAAGACGTGAAGCGTCAGGCCGCCAATGTGTATCGAATGAAACTGCTCGGTGCCACCGTCGTGCCCGTGGAGTCCGGCTCCAAGACACTGAAGGATGCGCTGAATGAGGCGATGCGCGACTGGGTCACCAACATTCACAACACCTTCTACATTATTGGCACCGTCGCTGGCCCGCATCCCTATCCGATGCTGGTGCGCGATTTCCAGAAGATCATTGGTGAAGAATGCCTGACGCAGATGCCGGAAATGGCCGGGCGCCAGCCGGATGCGGTGATTGCCTGTGTTGGCGGCGGCTCCAATGCGATGGGGATTTTCTACCCCTACATCAACGTCGACGGCGTGCGCCTGATTGGCGTTGAGGCCGCGGGTGACGGGATGGATACAGGCCGCCATTCGGCCTCGCTGACGGCCGGCGTTCCCGGTGTTTTGCACGGCAATCGCACCTACCTGCTGCAAGATGAAGACGGGCAGATCATCGAAACCCATTCGGTGTCCGCCGGCCTTGATTACCCCGGTGTCGGCCCCGAGCACGCCTGGCTCAAGGATATGGGTCGTGCAGAATACCAGCCGGTCACTGACAGCGAGGCACTCGACGCTTTCCATACGTTGTGCCGGATCGAAGGCATCATTCCGGCGCTCGAATCCAGCCACGCCCTGGCCTACGCCGCCAAGCTGGCGCCGACGCTGGCCAAAGACAAGATTTTGCTGGTCAACCTCTCCGGCCGAGGTGACAAGGACATGCATACCGTGGCCGAGAAATCCGGGATCGTGTTCTGACATGTCGCGCATCAAATCCGCTTTTGACCGGCTCAATGCCGAAGGCCGCAAGGCACTGATTCCTTTCATTACCGCTGGCGACCCCGATGCTGCGCTGACCTTGCCCTTGATGCACACCCTGGTCGCCGCAGGCGCCGATGTGATCGAACTGGGCGTTCCGTTCTCCGACCCGATGGCGGATGGCCCGACCATCCAGCGTGCCTCCGAGCGTGCGCTGGCCAAGGGGATGACGCTGCGCAAGGTGTTGCAACTGGTGATCGACTTCCGCCAGACCGATGACAAGACGCCGGTGGTGTTGATGGGCTATGCCAATCCCATCGAAGCGATGGGCCTGGAAAAGTTTGCGCAAGCTGCGTCGACCGCAGGCGTGGATGGCGTGCTGGTGGTGGATTATCCGCCGGAAGAGGCCGAGAGCTTTGGTGCCGCCATGAAGGCCAATGGCCTGGACCCCATTTTCCTGATTGCGCCCACGTCGACCGCAGAACGCATTAGCCAGGTGGCGCAAATTGCCAGCGGGTATGTCTATTACGTCTCGCTGGCCGGCGTCACCGGTTCCGGCGCCTTGAATGTGGATGCGGTGGCCGAGCGTTTGCCGGCCATCCGTGAAAAGACCGGGCTGCCGGTGGGTGTGGGCTTTGGTATCCGCAACGCGGAAACCGCAGCACGCATCGCCGCGTTTGCCGACGCCGTGGTCGTTGGCAGCCGGATTATTGAAGAAATCGAGAAGTCGACCGCAGAAACCGCCTGTGCCAATGTACAGGCGCTGGTGGCGGATATTCGTCGTGGTGTGGATGAGGTGAAAAAATGAGCTGGCTGACCAAACTGCTGCCCCCGAAAATCAAGCGCGAACAAGGCGCTCAGCGCCGTAATGCCCTGCCCGAAGGGCTGTGGAGCAAATGTCCGTCCTGTGAGGCGGTGCTGTACGCCAGCGATCTGGCGAACAACCTGCAGGTGTGCCCGAAATGCGGTCATCATCACCGCATCAATTCGCGCCAGCGCCTGGACTTTCTGCTCGATGCCGAAGGGCGTTACGAAATCGGCGCCGAGGTGTTGCCGGTCGACACCCTGAAATTCAAGGATTCCAAGAAGTACCCGGATCGTCTGATGGAGGCCAATCGGGATACGGGCGAGAGTGATTCCCTGGTGGTGCTGCAAGGTGCAATCAAGACCATGCCGGTGGTGGCGGCCGCCTTTGAATTCGACTTCATGGGCGGCTCCATGGGGTCCGTGCTCGGCGAGCGTTTCGTGCGCGGCGTGCAGACGGCGGTGGAGCAAAAAATGCCCTTCATCTCCATCCTGACCGATCCGACCATGGGTGGCGTTTCGGCCTCCTTCGCCTTTGTCGGCGATGTGGTGATTGCCGAACCCAAGGCGCTGATCGGCTTCGCCGGGCCGCGCGTGATCGAACAAACCGTGCGCGAGAAACTCCCGGAAGGCTTCCAGCGTTCCGAATTCATTCTTGAAAAGGGCGCCATCGACATGATCGTCGATCGTCGCGATTTGCGCGACCAAGTGGCCCGCGTGCTGGCCCTGTTGCAAAAACTGCCCGCCGCGGCGTGAACACGCTCGCGGATTGGCTGGTTCACCTCGAGGGCCTGCATCCCAAGGGGCAGGCCGGTATCGAGCTGGGCCTGGCGCGCGTTGCGCTGGTCAAGGCCGAACTGGGGCAGACCGCGCATTGTCCGGTCATCACGGTCGGGGGCACCAATGGCAAAGGCTCGACCTGTGCGTATCTGGAAAACATCATCGATCGTGCCGGATACCGCGTCGGTTGCTACACCTCGCCGCATCTGCTGGCCTATAACGAACGGGTTCGCCTGAACGGCGTGCCGGTCGACGATGCGCGTCTGTGCGCTGCATTTGCTCGCGTCGAGTCGGCACGTCGGGCTGCCGGCGATATCGCACTCACCTATTTTGAGTTCGGCACGCTGGCCGCTTGGGAAGTGTTTGCTGCCGCCGACGTGGAAGCCATCATTCTGGAAGTGGGCCTGGGTGGGCGCCTTGATGCGGTCAACGTGTATGAACCTGATGTTTCCATCGTGACCACGGTTGCGCTGGATCATACGGACTGGCTGGGTCCGGATCGCGAATCCATCGGGTTTGAGAAGGCCGGCATTTACCGGGCGGGCAAGCCGGCGCTTTGCGCCGATCCTGCGCCGCCGGAAAGTCTGCTTCGGCACGCTGAATCCATCGCAGCTGACCTGCGCCTGATCGGCCGGGATTTCGGTTACGAGCGACCGGCTGCAGAAGCGGCGGAAAACCGTTTGCAATGGCGTTGGTGGTGTCGTTCCGCAGGCCAGTTGCAGAAGCGGGCACTGGCCTATCCGGGTTTGCGCGGGCCGACGCAACTGGCCAACGCCGCCGTCGCGCTGGCCGCACTGGATGCCATCGCCGACAAGTTGCCGGTGACCATGCAGGCGATCCGCCCCGGTTTGATCGAAACCGAGTTGAGCGGTCGATTCCAGGTCATCCCGGGTAAACCCGCCATCGTGCTGGATGTGGGCCACAATCCGCAGGCGGTGAGCGTGCTGGTCGGCAACCTGGGCAATATGGGGTTCTTCGACCGGACCCACGTGGTGCTCGGCATGCTGGCCGACAAGGATATTGCCGGGACCTTGGCCCTGTTGAAAGACAAGGTCGATGTCTGGCATCTGGCCAGCCTTTCCGTGATCTGCTATGAATCCCCGGCCGCAGCAATGCTTGCGGCGAAAGGTGTAGCGAACGAAAGTGATAGAATTCTGGCCTTTGGTTCGTTTTATACGGTCGCTGGTGCCCTCGAGGCGCTGGGCAGAAAAGCCTGATCCCATGGAAGACAACGACGTCCAGCTGCAAATCAAGAAACGCGCACGGCGCCGCCTGATCGGGGCGATCTTCTTTTTTTCCGTGGTCGCGGTGGTCTTGCCCATGATCATGGACGAAGCGCCGAAGCAATCGGTTCAGGATGTGGAAATCCGTATTCCGGGACAGGATGAAAAGCCCTTTGCGCCGCAACTGGCTCCGCTGCCGGAGAGCAAGCCGCTCCCGGAAAAAGCGCCCGTGAGCGCAGCGCCCGCATCGGTGTCGGAAGCTGCGCCATCCGTGCCGGCAAAACCGACTGCGCGTGTCCTGGAAACTACGCGTGAGGCGCCGGAAATCAAGCCCGCCGTGAAGCCTGTCGAGAAGGCGGAAAAACCCGAAAAGCTTGTCAAGCCGGAAAAGGCTGCGCCCAAAACGCCGGAAAAACCAGCGACCAAAGCGGCAGATAAATCGCCGGCGTCCGAAAAATCCGCCGACAAATCGGAGGAGGCCAAGCGTGCCGCTGCAATTTTGTCCGGGCAGGCTGCTCACGGAAAAACTGCCGATAAAGGCGGCGATTATCTGGTGCTGATCGGCGCATTTTCCGACGAAGCGAACGTCAATATTCTCAGGAAGAAATTGGGCGAATTGAAAATCAAGGTCATCACCGAGGTGCTGAATACGCCGCAAGGCAAGAAAACCCGGGTACGGGCCGGTCCTTTCCCGAGCAAGGATGCCGCTGAGCAGGCCTTGGCCAAGATGCGCCGGATTGGCGTTTCCGGTGTGGTCGCGGCGCGCTGATGACAGTCTTTGATTATGTGGTGATTGCGGTGGTTGCCATTTCGCTGCTGCTGGGATTGTGGCGTGGCGTGATCGGCGAGGTGATTGCCTTGCTGGCCTGGGGACTGGGGCTGTTTGCTGCCTTTCAGTATGGCGAAACTGTCGCGGTGACGGTGTTCACCGGGATCGGCGATCCGGCCCTGCGCCTCGCTGCCGCTTGTGTCAGTTTGTTTGTGGCGGTGCTGGTGGCGATGGCACTGATCAGGATGTTGATCGGGAAGATGGTCAAGGCGCTGGGGCTAACCTTGTCGGATCGTCTTCTCGGGATGGTATTTGGATTGGCTCGGGGCGCGCTGATTTCGCTGGTGCTGGTGGCACTGGGCGGCATGACGGCGGCACCGACGCAACCATGGTGGCAGCTTTCGATGCTGGCCGCACCGCTTGAGACGGCCGTGATGGCCATCAAGCCGATGTTGCCGGACGATCTGGCGAAAAGAATTCGATTTAGCTAAACGGGTAGAACTATGTGCGGGATTCTCGGGGTCATGGCGACAACGCCAGTTAACCAACTGCTTTACGATGGCCTGATGGTGCTTCAGCATCGCGGTCAGGATGCGGCAGGGATTGCGACAGCGGAAGGCAATACTTTCCATTTGCACAAAGGGCCAGGGCTGGTCCGGGATGTCTTCCGTACCCGCAACATGCGCGCCTTGCCGGGCAATTGTGGCATCGGTCATGTGCGCTATCCGACCGCTGGTTCGGCCTATAACTTCGCGGAAGCCCAGCCCTTTTACGTCAATTCGCCCTTCGGTATCGTGCTCGGTCATAACGGCAATCTGACCAATGCCGAGCAGTTGAAGGATGAGATGTTCCGTATGGATCGCCGGCACATCAACACCAATTCCGATTCCGAAGTCCTGTTGAACGTGCTGGCGCATGAGTTGCAGTCGGCGGCGCATGGTTATGAACTGGATATCGACAGCATTTTTCAGGCCGTGGCCGGGGTGCACCGCCGCTGTCGTGGTGCCTACGCTGTAGTGGCCCTGATCGCCGGCTACGGGCTGCTGGCTTTCCGTGATCCGCACGGGATTCGTCCGCTGATTTATGGTCAGAACGAAACGCCGGAAGGGATGGAGTACCTGATTTCCTCGGAATCCGTGGCGCTGGACACGCTGGGTTTCCAGATGGTGCGTGATATCGAGCCGGGCGAAGCGGTGTTCATCGACCTGAATCATCAGTTGCATAGCCGCCAGTGTGCGCAGCAGCCGATGTACGCCCCCTGTATTTTCGAGTACGTGTATCTGGCTCGCCCGGATACGGTAATCGATCGTGTCTCCGTCTATGAAGCCCGTCTGGCGATGGGTGAATTGCTGGCAGAGAAGGTGAAGGCAACGATTCCGGTCGACGAGATCGATGTGGTCATTCCCATTCCCGACTCCAGCCGCCCATCGGCCATGCAGCTGGCGCACGCC
>JAKLLI010000213.1 GCA_023150195.1 Azonexus sp. | reverse complement strand
GAAGTATACAGGGAGCATGTTCTGGCGAAAAACCGGCGCGGCTAGAACCGAATACTTGATAAAAGAGGTTCACGGCATTGAAAAAAGCTTAGGTTGCCGGTCTCCCGATACCGAGCACATCATTGCCGAGTTCAAACGAAACAAGGTTGAATCCACGGAACGCCTGAAAGCTCTTCGAGATGCAATGAAGAAGCAACAGCGTGTCAATTTTGCTTTGCGGATTGGCCGAACTCCGAACACGGTCATTGCAGTCTTAAATGCGATTGCCGATGCGGGGATTTCAGACCATTTTCTGGTCGTCGGGACGAATGCGCTTTTTGCGTATGAAACCCATGCTGGCGTGTATCTCTCCGGAGACATCACGGCTACAAAGGACTTTGACTTGTTGTGGGATTCCAGGAAACACCTGTCCTTGGCAAGCAAAGACCCCGAGTTCAACACCAAAGTGTTGAGTGGCATACTGAAAAAGGTAGACAAGTCGTTTTCTGTTCTGGATGACGAAGCCTATCGTGCTGCAAACAGCGACGGTTACCTGGTTGACCTAATCAAGCGGCGCCCGGCATCTTACTTTGACGACCATGAGAAGCAACAACTCATAAAGGCCGAAGAGGATTTTTGGGCATGCAAGATTAACAACATGGACTGGCTGCTCAGCTCGCCAAAGTTCAAGCAGGTTATTGTCGGCGTCAATGGCCACATGGCAGAGATGACGACGATTGACCCACGAGCATTTGTGCTATTCAAGGCATACTTGTCCCAAAAGGAAGACCGGGAAGCCATGAAAAGGCCGCGTGACTTAGAGCAAGCCAAGGCTGTTTTCAGCTTAATTGAAGAACGTCTCCCGCATCTCAGTTTCGACCAAATTAAGGTGTTCCCCGAAAAGGTCAGACAGTTGTTGGGCACATTACGATAAATACTGGGGTTGGCGATGGATGCCACGGCGGCTTTGATTGAGGCTTTGCAGCGACGCTATTTCCTTCCGGATCAGGCAGCGGCTTGGGGCGAGGGCGGGCTGGACGGGGATCTGCACTTGCTGGATGGCGCTGGACGGGTTCGTACCCTGGTGATCACGGTGGCGCAGATGGCAGCCTGGCCGCAGGTGGCCAATTTGCTGGCGGCGATGGTGGATGAACTGGATTTGCCGGTACCGGCGGTTTCGGTGGCGCCCGGCGCCGGGTATCAGGTCTGGTTGTCACTGGCGGAACCCGTGTCGTTTGCCGAGGGCCAGCAATTTCTCGCGGCATTGACGCAGGCTTACCTGGGTGAGCTTGTGGCGGGTCAAGTGACTTGCCTCCCTGGCGAGTCAGCCGAGGCACAGCAACTCAAACTGGTGCCTGCGCTGGACACCGTATCCGGGCTGTGGTCGGCGTATATCGATCCCTCGCTGGGGTCGATGTTTGCCGATGAAGCCCCCGGCCTTGAATTTCCGCCCCAGCGCGAGCGTCAGGCGGCCATGCTGTCTACGGTCGACAGCATCAAACCCCGGGATTTCAGGCGGGTACTGACTGCACTGACGGCTCGGAGGCTGCCGCTTACCGACCCGCTGCCCGACATGGGCTCAGGGACGCTGCCGGGCACGCCGGCGACGCGCGGCGTCGGCTTTGCGGCAGGGGTACACTTTGCCGATCCGCAAGCGTTTTTGATGGCGGTGATGAATGATGCCAGCGTGCCCCTTGGCGAGCGGATCCAGGCGGCGGCCGCCTTGCTTGCGCAGGGGGCGGCGCGGCCAGACCGCGGGTGATCGTTCAGCCAACGGCGGGATGCCAGCTGCGTTAAAAATCGAATTTTTGTTGCAGCGGGGTGTTGACCGGATGCGCAGCATTGCGGGGCACGAGTTTTCCCGCCCGCACCCCCAGCAGGCGGATGCGCTGATCGAGCGCAATCCGTTTCAAACATTCGCCTGCCGCGCGGCGGATGTCGGTGGTGGCCTCGACCGGCGTTGCCAGCGTGAGTTCTCGGGTCTGGCTGCTGAAATCGGCAAAGCGCAGCTTGATACCGATGGTGTGGCTGACGTAGCCCTTGCGCGCCAGATCGGCGGCCAGGCGTTCGCATAATTCGGTAAAGCGGGCGGAAAGCTCGGGTCGGTCGAGGCGGGCATGCAGGTCACGGTCAAAGGTGGTTTCGCGACTCAGCGATTTCGGTTCGGATTCGGTGTTGACCGGGCGCGTGTCGATACCTTGCGCCACCCGCGCCATCCAGGCCCCCATGTGTGGGCCGAAGTGACGCACCAGCCGGTCGACGGGCGTGGCCGCCAGCTGACCGATGGTCAGGATGCCCATTTTTTCCAGGCGTGCGTTGGCCTTGGGGCCGATGCCATTGATCTTGCGGACAGCCAGTGGCCAGATGCGCGTGGGCAGGTCGTCCAGGCTGAGCAAGGTCAGGCCATCCGGCTTGTCGAGGTCGGAGCCGATTTTGGCCAGCAATTTGTTGGGGGCGATGGCAATCGAGCAGCGCAGCCCGGTGGCTTCCCGCACCGCTGCTTTCAGGCGCTGCGCCAGCGCTTCGCTGGCTTCCTCGTGGGCGCTGAGATCGACATAGATTTCGTCGATCCCCCGGTCCTCGATCTGCGGAGCGATCTCACCCACGGCCGCTTTGAAGGCCCGGGAATAGTGGCGGTAAGCCTCGAAATTTGCCGGCAACAGAATGGCCTCGGGGGCAAGCGCCGCCGCTTTCATCAAGCCCATACCCGAAAAAACGCCCAGGGCGCGGGCTTCATAGGTGGATGTCGTGATCACGCCGCGCCCGGCGTAGTCCTTCAGTCGGGCGTAATGGCGGGTGTTTGTCGCATCGATGCTCGGTGGTGGCACACGCCGTCCCCCCACGACCACGGGCAGCCCAAGCAATTCGGGATGGCTAAGCAGTTCCACGGAGGCAAAGAAGGCATCCATGTCGAGGTGGGCGATGCGTCGCTCGCTCATGGCTGCTTTTTTGCCTGCATGGCCCGTTGCTGGATTTCTCCCTGGCAACTGGCTTTGACCCGGGCGTACTCCTCGGGGCTATCCACGTCGCGCTGTTGGCTTTCCAGTGCCCCCAGCAGACGCTGGATGTAGGGAATCCAGCGTGTGTTCAATTCCTGCTGCACAGCCACGGACGTGCTACCCGCCGGTACGCGAACGGGTGGGGCGTTGTCGAAGCGGGCCTGCAAGCTGGCGGTGATCTCGTCCAGCAGTCGGCGTGCGCCTTCTTGATAAATTTGGGCATGGCGCATTTCATGCGCGTGAATTTCGCGAAAACCGCAGGAATCGGGCGGAAACTCGCGTCCAACATACAGGGTAATGGGCTGAAAACCATAAGCGATGGTGATCTGGTGTGTTGCGCATTCCCATTGCCCGCTGGGGTCCCGGCGCAGGCTACTGCGACTGCTGGCACGAATCTGCGCCTTGCCGATGGTCAGGCCGAGCACGTCAATCCCTTGATCGGCATAGCGATTGCTCATGCCTTTGAGTGCCTTGAAACTGGTGTCACCGTTGAATACCAGCGGAGACTCGAGCAAGCTCACGGAGACGCGGGTCGGCGGAAGTCCGCTGCAAGTGTCTGCGGCCAGTGCGGCCTGGCCGATGAGCAGCAACCAAACAGCAAGCAAGGCGGGAAGCATGGCGAGCCTTGTCTGCCTAGCCGAACAAATCTGGCTGGGGTTCCCGGAGGCTGGCCTGTTTGACGGTCAGACGAACCTGATGCCCCTGTTTGCCAATGGCTTCGACCACCATGCAGCCGCCAACCGCTTCGGCAAGAATGCGCACGATACGGGTCTGGGCGCGGGTGCGGCCCTGGTAGAGCGCGATCTTTCCCGGTATCGGCTGCCAGTGCATCGGGGGCAAGGGCTGGCGCAAGGTGGTGGGTGAGGGGCTTGGCCGCATCACCGATTATTCCACTGCCCGCCGCGATTGAAAGGCGGCGAGCAAGGTTTTGAACAGCATTTCAGGAATGATCGGTTTCGCCACAAAGTCGCTCATGCCGGCGGCCTGACAGCGTTGGCGGTCATCGACAAAGGCGTTTGCGGTCATGGCAATGATCGGCGTACTGCGGTGAGCCGCCAGTTGCCGAATCAGGCGGGTGGCTTCCAGACCGTCCATGTTCGGCATCTGGACATCCATCAAAATCACCTCGTAGGCGGTTTTTTCTGCCTTGCGCACCGCTTCCAGGCCATCGCTGGCGATATCG
>JAKLLI010000212.1 GCA_023150195.1 Azonexus sp. | reverse complement strand
TGTATTCCCCGATCAGGTTGATGTCGTAAGTGGGCAGACCATCGGCGCGGGGCTTGGCCGGCTCGGGTTCGCGGGTGCCGATCACATGTTTGAACATGGATTCGCCCGCCAGCCGGTTGCCCAGATTCTTGGTTCCATAGAAACCGGCGGCGTCGACCGGCACCACCGGGGTGCCCCAGCGTTCCGTAGCCGCCTTGCACACGGCGTCGACATCATCGCCGATCAGGGCGGTGACGCAGGTGTTGTACACGAAGACGGCTGCCGGGGCGTAGCTGTCAATGGCTTGCTTGATGGCGTGAAAGAGGCGCTTTTCGCCGCGCCCCATGACGACATCGGTTTCGGAGAGATCGGTCGTCATGCCGATGCGGTAGAGCGTGACACCGGAGGAGCGGGTGCCGCGGTTGTCCCACGACGAGCCGGCGCAGGCAATCGGGCCATGCACGATGTGGGCGACGTCGGCGATGGGCAAGAGTGCGATCTGCGCGCCGTCAAACGAGCAGCCGCCGGCGGCTGCGCCCGGCTTGGGGCGGGCACAACCGGATTTCTCCTTGTGATTGTGGCTACAGGCCGGTTCGTCGAGCAGGGCTTGAATATCGCTGGCTTTCATGGGCATCTCCCGCATTGTCTGCCCTTAAGGTCAGCAAGATCGGTGCCACGAATTGCCGCGTGATAACGCACTGTTTTAAAGAGAAAAATGCCGGGAGTGCGGGTGTTGTAAAGTCGACAAGACGGTGCATCGTGTGTTCGACGAACGCCCGCTTGATCACCGAGTCCCCTTGTTCGCCACATCCTGCCAGTTGCCTGTGATCTCCGAAGCCGTCACTCAAAAGCAAATTCCTGAGCGGAGCAGTCTTGCGAAGCGCTCAACCGCCAACGGAACGTTGGCCATGGCCGACCTACCAGGTTTGCCGAATCGGCGAAATATGCCGCCAAGCTGATATTGCGGAAACCGGATAAAATTTGCAGCCCAGCAGCGCGCCGATGGTGCAAACAAGCCATGCGCCATTCAACTTTGGATTCCCCTGATGGATAGCAACGAGAAGAAGGAACTCAGCGAGTCTGACATCAAGGCCAAGTTCATCACGCCGGCGATCGTCCAGGCAGGTTGGGACGAGATGACGCAAATTCGCCGTGAAGTGACCTTGACGCCGGGCCCGGTCGTCGTTCGCGGCAATCTGTCCTCGCGCAACAAGAAAAAGAAGAAATTCGCCGACTACGTGCTCCAGAAGGAAAAAGGCGTGCCGGTCGCAGTGGTCGAAGCCAAGGAAAACAACTACACCATCAGCCATGGCTTGCAGCAGGCCCTGGGCTACGCCGAAATCCTGGATGTGCCCTGCGCCTTCAGTTCCAACGGCGACGGATTTGCCAGCCATAACAAGGTGGCTGCCGAAGGCGAAGACACTGAAACCGAATTCGGGCTGGATGCCTTTCCCTCGCCAGCGGAACTGTGGGCGCGTTACAAGCGTTTCAGAGGCATTGCAGACGATCAGGAATCCCTCGTCACCGAGCCCTATCACGATGACGGCAGCAACAAGGAGCCTCGCTACTACCAGGCCGAAGCCATCAACCGCGTCATCGAGAAAGTGGCCCAGGGCGAAAACCGCCTGCTGCTGGTCATGGCCACCGGCACCGGCAAGACCTACACCACCTTCCAGATCATCTACCGTCTCTGGAAGGCCAAGAAGGCAAAACGCATTCTTTTTCTGGTCGACCGCAACATTCTGGCGGACCAGACACTGGTCAACGACTTCAAGCCCTTCGGCTCGGTCATGACCAAAATCCGCAATCGCAAGATCGACCCCTCTTACGAGGTTTATCTGGGTCTGTATCAGGCACTCACCGGCCCCGATGAGGAAGACAAGATATTCAAGTCGGTCAAGCGCGACTTTTTTGACCTGATCGTGATCGACGAGTGTCACCGTGGCAGCGCCAACGATGATTCCGCCTGGAAAGAAATCCTCGAATATTTTGACGGCGCCATCCAGTTGGGCATGACCGCCACGCCCAAGGAAACCAAATACGCCTCCAACATCACCTATTTTGGCGAACCGATCTACACCTACTCGCTGAAACAAGGCATTCAGGACGGATTCCTCGCACCCTACAAAGTGGTGCGTATCGACATCGACAAGGACATTCACGGCTGGACGCCCCCACCCGGCATGAAAGACGACCTCGGCAACGAGATCGAGCGGCGCGAATACAACCAGATCGACATGGACCGCATCCTGGTGCTCAACCAACGCACCCGGCTCGTCGCCGAGCGCGTCATGAAGCTGCTCAACGCTACCGACCCGTTCCAGAAAACCATCATCTTCTGCGAAGACATCGACCACGCCGAGCGCATGCGCAAGGCCATCGTCAATGCTTCCGGTCCTCTGGCGAAAGCTAATAGCAAGTACGTGATGCGCATCACTGGCGACAGCGTGGAGGGCAAGGCCGAACTGGACAACTTCATCGACCCGGAAAGCAGATACCCCGTCATCGCGACCACCTCAGAACTGCTGACCACCGGCGTCGATGCCAAGACCTGCAAGCTCATCGTGCTCGACAAGACCATCAACTCGATGACCACCTTCAAGCAGATCGTCGGCCGTGGCACGCGCATCGAAGAATCGCAGAACAAATACTTCTTCACCATCATGGATTTCAAGAAGGCCACCGAGCTATTCAAGGACCCGGATTTCGATGGTGAGCCGGTCGTCATCTACGAACCCGGGGATGACGATGACCCCGTCCCCCCCGATCCCGAAGGCGACGGAGAAGAGGATGAAGCGGGGGGTGAAGAAGGCGAAATCATCAGGAAGTACCACGTCAGCGGCGTCACGGTTCGCATCGTTGCCGAGCGCGTCGAGGTTTATGGCGAAGACGGCCAGATGGTCACCGAAAGCTACCGTGACTACAGCCGCAAGAACATCTGTCAGGAATTCGGCTCACTGGACGACTTCCTGCAAAAGTGGAACGGCAGCAAGAAGAAGGCCGCCATCATCGAGGTCCTTGCCGAGTACGGCATCGAGCTGCCCAAACTCGCCAGGGAAGTGGGCACGGACTACGGCGATTTCGACCTCATCTGCCACATTGCCTTTGACCAGCCGCCCCTCACCCGCGCCGAGCGCGCCAATAACGTCAAGAAGCGCAACTACTTCACCCAGTACGGCGACAAGGCGCGTGCCGTGCTGGAAGCCCTGCTCGACAAATACGCCGACGAAGGCATTGTCAGCATCGAGAACAACAACGTCCTCAAGCTTGATCCCTTCAAGCAGCTGGGCACGCCGGTGGAAATCATCAACGGCGTATTCGGCGGCAAGGCCCAATACGAAGCGGCCTTGCAGGCCCTTGAAACCGAACTCTTCAAACAAGCAAGTTAAGCAACACTGGAATCTCAATGAGCAACGTCAGCGGCATCATCAAATCCATCCAGGACATCATGCGCAAGGATGTCGGCGTCGACGGCGACGCACAGCGCATCAGCCAGCTCGTCTGGATGTTCTTCCTCAAGATTTACGATGATCGCGAAGCCGAAATCGAGCTGCTGGAAGACCACTACAAATCCCCGCTGCCCGAGCACCTGCGCTGGCGCAACTGGGCGGCCGACCCCGAAGGCATGACCGGCGACGAGCTGGGCGACTTCGTGAACCTCCAGCTCTTTCCCACGCTGAAGAACAAACTCGCAGTCAGCGGCCCCACCGGCGAACGCGCCAAGGTTATCCGCAACGTCTTCGAGGATGCCTACAACTACATGAAGTCCGGCACCCTCATGCGGCAGGTCATCAACAAGATCTGCGAGATCAATTTCAACAACACGCAAGACCGCCACACCTTCGGCAGCATCTACGAACAGATCCTCAAAGACCTGCAAAGCGCCGGCAATGCGGGCGAGTTCTACACCCCCCGCGCCGTCACCAAGTTCATCGTCGACCGGGTCGATCCCAAGCTCAATGAGAGCGTGCTCGATCCGGCCTGCGGCACTGGCGGTTTTCTCGCCTGCGCCATCGACCACAAGCGCAAGCACTACGTGAAGAACGCGGCGGACGAAGCCGTCCTCGTCGCCAGCATCCACGGGGTCGAGAAGAAAGCCCTGCCGCACATGCTGTGCACCACCAACATGATCCTGCACGGCATCGACACCCCGACCCAGATCGAACACGACAACATGCTCAGCCGCCGTGCC
>JAKLLI010000211.1 GCA_023150195.1 Azonexus sp. | reverse complement strand
CGTGGCTGAGGCGATCGCCAACGGTGAGCTCAACCGTCCGGTTCCCACCGGTGGACGTGATGAAGCCGGGCGCTTGCTGGCTGCATTCGCGCAGATGCAGGACAGTCTGCGCACCATGGTCAGTGCCTCGCAGCGCAGCGCCGACGATCTGGCCGGCGCAGCCGTTGAAATGTCTACTGCCGCCCAGGCTTCGGCTGCGGCCACCAACGCACAAAGCGAAGCCGCAGCAGGAATGGCTGCCGCCGTCGAGGAAATGTCGGTTTCCATCGATCAGGTGCGCGATCATGCCCGCGAGGCCCGTCAGGTGGCAGCCAGCGCCGGCGAGGCCTCCCGCACCGGTGGCGAGGTAGTGCATTCGACCAGCAACGAAATGCGACAGGTGGCAACGGCGGTCAACGACGCGGCGCATTCGATTCGCGAACTGGAAAATTACTCCCGGGAAATTTCGGCCATCGTTGATGTGATCCGTGATGTTGCCGATCAGACCAATCTGTTGGCGCTGAATGCCGCCATCGAGGCGGCTCGGGCTGGTGAGCAGGGACGTGGTTTTGCCGTCGTTGCCGACGAGGTGAGAAAACTCGCCGAACGCACCTCGAAATCGACCCAGTCGATCGCCAGCGTCATCGAAAAGGTGCAGTCCGGTGCCCGCCACGCGGCACAGGAAATGGAAAGTGGCGTCAATCGCGTCGGCACCGGGGTGGATCTCGCGCAACAGGCAGGAGATTCGATCATCGGCATTCAGGACGGTGCAAACCGGGTGGCAACGACCGTCGACGATATTGGCAGTGCCCTCGACGAACAGTCGGTGGCCGCCCAGGAAATTGCCCAGGGCGTTGAACGGATCGCCCACATGGCCGAGGAGAACAGCGTTCGTGCCCGGCAAACCTCAGTCGCTGCCGAGCGACTCAAATCGCTGGCCAGCGATTTGAAGGGTTCCGTCGCCCGTTTTCGTGTCTGAGCCACTGAGACGCCGACAAGGATTATCCAGACGATCGTTCAAGGGAGATTGAAGATGAAAGCCAGCCAATCGATTCTCGTGGCCACCGATTTCTCGGCGCCAGCCACTCTCGCTGTCGAACGTGCTGCCCGGCTGGCGAGGGAATGGCAGTGCCCGCTCAATCTCCTGCATGTCTTCAACCCATTCGCCTGGGAACATGCAGGACATCTGCTGCCGGACCTGCTCATTCGACACAACCCGAAGGTGCGCAGCGAGACGATGCTGAACCGACTTGCCGACGACATGGCCGTCCGCAACGCATTGTCACGAGTCGGCCGCCAGCTGGTGGTCGGGCGTGCCTCTGCCGTCATCGCCGATCACGCCGTCGTTAGTGGCGCCAGTCTGATCGTCATTGGCATTCGTGGCGAGGGCATCGTTCACGAACTGGCCCTGGGCGGCACCGCCGTCAAGGTGTTGCGCCGCAGCCCGTGCCCGGTGCTGGTGGTTCGCCAGAAACCCGTTCCGCCGTACCGGCGGATCGCCATCGCGACGGATTTTTCGGCAACGGCGACGCGGGCGCTGCGTGCCGCCCTGGCGATATTTCCGGAAGCACAACACATCGCGATTCATGCCAGTCGTGCGCCGTACGAGGGGCGGATGCGTCTGGCCGGTGCCTCGCCCGAGGATGTCGAGCGTTACCGCAGCGATGAACTGGCCGCAGCCGGACAGGACATGGACGCCTATCTGGCGGATGCGGACTATGAAGCTGCCGGTAGAATATCCCGCGTCATTGGTCACGGCTACCCGGCGGCTGTGCTGCTCGACGAATTGCGCCGAGCCCCCTGCGATCTGCTGGTGCTCGGCCGGCACGGTCAATCGGTGCTCGATGAGCAACTGCTCGGCAGCATCACCCTGAATCTCCTGCACCACGCGCCGTGCGACGTGCTGCTGGTTCCTTGATATTCGGGAGAGCGGAATGTTTTCCATCTACGGCATGACAGGCCAGGTATTCAGCGGCACGCTGGAGGCGATGAACCGTGTCTATCCGCTGGCGCGAGCCCGCAATACCCGAGGCGTAGCCCAGGAGGGCGATGAAATAGGTGTCGAGAACATGGCGACGCCATTGCAACGGGAGGCCGTCCGTGCCTATCGGAGAATGCTGCCCGACGACCTGGAGCGTGGTCCGCTGATTCATGCGGCCCAGATCATGAGCCATCCGGTCACGGTGCTCAACCAAAAAAACGCGGTTGCCGACGCTTGGCGCGTCTTCCAGCGTTGTGGAATCCACCAGGCACCGGTTCTGGACGACGCGCACCGGCTGATCGGGATGGTCAATGAGCGGGACTTGCTGACCGTCATCGATATCGACGGTGAACATGTTCTCGAAAATCTGCAACGGCGGGTGAGTGATGTCATGACCTCGCCGGTCGTGGCTTCCGTACCCGTGACCGACATTCGACGCATCGCTGCGGCGATGCTCGAAGGTGGCTTGAGTGCCGTTCCCATCGTCAATGAAAGCGAAATCATTGTCGGCATCGTTTCCCGTACCGATGTCTTGCGCGCGGTCATGACCGATCCGCCCCTCAGTCTGTGGCGTTGAAATACACCGGACGATTAGGACCCCCCTCATGGCGCCCCGCATTGTTCGCTATTTGACGAGCTATCGGTAAGTACACTTCGCGTTTATTCAGGATGCTATCGGACTTATCCTTGTCTCGAATGTCAATGAATCGAGAGAGGAATGATCATGATGACCCTGCAAGCCCGTGAATGGACGAAAGGCGCCCATCGGTTGCGTCACTATCCGGCCGACAGTACCCGCGCCAGGGCGCGCCTTGCCGTGTTGGCCATCATCTCCGGCGGCAACACCGACATCCGTACGTTCGACGCCCTGGAGCAACACGGTGAATTCCGCACGCTCGACCTCGAGCGCGAAGATTTCTTGCGCGCCCTGTTTGACCTGTGCTGCGATCTCCTTCGGACATCGGAGGGGAGGAATGGCAGAATATTTCCCGAAACACTTGATGCCCTGATGGATGAAATCCACAGCCAGCATGCGCGGCGCACCTTGTGCTGTCTCATGATCGAAAACATGCGGGCTGATCATGGCAGTGCCTTGGCCGGAAAACTCCGCCTCGGCGATGCCAGCCAGGATTGGCCTGCGCGTTAGGCACAGGGGTTTTACG
This sequence comes from Azonexus sp., assembly GCA_023150195.1. Lineage (GTDB taxonomy): Bacteria > Pseudomonadota > Gammaproteobacteria > Burkholderiales > Rhodocyclaceae > Azonexus. The sequence goes on along the minus strand of JAKLLI010000211.1, from coordinate 1,060 downwards.
AGATGTTCATCACACCATCGGAGATTCACCATGAATCCTGAATCCTTGCACGTATTGATTGCCTTCGATGGTTCGCCTTCCTCAATGGCTGCGGCTCGCAGCTGGTCGACATGGAGTTCCGCCCAGATTGCGCTCACAGCAACCTTGCTCACGGTTACTGACGGGGCCATGGAGAAAGAGGGAATTGCTCCTGTCTGTCACCCGCTGGCTGACGCGGTGAGTACCGCTCAGGAATGGTTTGCGCGCAGCGGGGTGAAAATGGAATACGTTGTCGTGGATGGCGGAACCCCGGCGACGAGGATCATCAACGAAGCCCAACATCGTCAGGCCGACCTGATCGCGATGGGAACTCGCGGCCTGTCACCGCTGCGCGGATTGCTGCTCGGGTCCATTGCGGCCGAAGTTGCCAGAGGCAGTCCGATCCCCATCTGGCTGATGGGGCCGCATGCGGCGATACCGGCCACACTCGGCCGGCGTCTCCGGCTACTGATCGCCGTTGATGGGTCGGCACATGCTGCCCATGCGGCAGCCTGGGCGGGGCGCATGGCGGCGCGTCTGGGCGAAGCATCGCTCGAACTGTTCAGCGTGCAGCCTGCCTTCTCTCCTTTCGAGGGCATGCTCGATGCCGCAGCAGGTGATTTTCGTCACTGGGGCCTGGGCGTTGGCGAAGCCGCCATCGCCGCCGCTCGGCATGCCATGGGGGATGTCGGCCATCAGGCGACTGGCGCCGTGGCAACCGGAGACGCGGTTTCCATGATCCTGGCGCAGGCTGAAGAGAGCGGAGCCGATGTCATCGTTGTCGCACCGCAAGGCGTCAACGCGCTGGAGCAGGCAGCCCTTGGCAGCGTGTCGCAATCACTGTTGCTCTCGGCACGCTGTCCGATACTGCTCGTTCCGCGCCACTTGACTATTGATGACGCGGATTAACAGGTTACCCAAAAACACCGTGATGCCTTCGGCTATTCATTGCTGACGATGCAAAAATTTCTGCCACATTCCCTTTGCAGGCCTTCGAAACTGGATTTCAGCCGGTTTCTTGGCCTCTTTGGGGTTTGCTGCC
>JAKLLI010000210.1 GCA_023150195.1 Azonexus sp. | reverse complement strand
TGCTCACAGCAAAGCAGCAGGCATAGGTGAACGTGGCGAAGATGTGGCGCTCATGAACATGGGCGTTTTCATGGGCGATCACGCCCCGCATACCCTCGTCGCTCATGCTGGCCAGCAGGCCGGTTGTCACGTAGATGCGCGAATGACTCGGCAGCAGCCCCACAGTGTTGGCTTCCTTGTCGGCATGGTCATACAGGAAGACGGGGCGACTATCAGGGACGGTTGCCACTATCCTTGCCAAACGCTCTTGAAGCGCAGCATCCCGCGACGGTCGCGGAGCAAGGAAGCGCGCCGATAATGGCGCGCTGGCATAAAAGCCGAACAGGAATATCAGGCTACCGAGGGCCTGAGTCATTGGCTTGGCGGCTGGATTCGTGGATAACCTGCCAGTTACCCACAAAATGCCGCCAGCAACCTCCATGATGAAGACGATCAGAATGATCCGTCTGAACCAGTGAGACGGGATCATTGCAAATTGCAGTCGTCACAGATTAAAGCTGTTGGGATCGAGCGATACGGCGTTTGATCGGTGCCCGCGCGCCAGTCATTTCTCATGCTGAGAGGCTGTTGCGAAGCACATCCGCCCAAGGTGGCCGTGGTAATGAGAATCAGGAGAAGTTTTTTCATCGGTTGCCCTTTCAGGGGAAAGTTGGTTATTGATTTCTTCCAGCAGCTCCCGGCACACTGAATGCACCCGTTGACGCGAGACGCCGACGTGGCGCGCGACGGTTGCCTGCCGGTAGCCTTTGAGGAACACTTCATCAGCGATGCGGTAAGATTCGGACGAAAGACCCAGCCGCCGCGCTGCTTTCACGAAGACAGCACGCGACACATGGCCACACGCTGCGGAAACAGTCTTGAATATCTGACTCATCCCCTTGCACCGTAAGGGTTTTGGGCGTATTTTGTCAATAGACAAGATGCGCAAATTCTATCCAAATTGGAAGGAGAGTTGTAATGAAAAAAATGCTTTACGCTGCTTTCATCGTGGCAGCACTTGCCGGCATGACGAACGCCAGCGCCCAAGCGGCCGCCTCGAAGCGTGGCGGTGTCTGCATCGGCCCCTTCCGTGGTGGCGACTCGGTGTTGCAGTGCGAACACATCGGCAAGGTGACGATCAAGCAGATTTACGAAAAAGGCTTCCGTGTCGTGCATATGCAAGACGACAAAAACACGGCCACCTACGTGATGCTGGTTATTGAGGAACAATAATGATGCGACTGACAAAAATGCTGTTCTCTCGAAGGCGCTGGATGCTCTGGCTTCCATTGCCGGCCGCTGCCGCACTTTCGGCATCCGGTGGTAATTTCCTTGCCGACTACATTCCAATGCTCGGCGGCGGATTGATTTTCTGGATTCCATTCTGGCTTGCATGGTGGTTAAGCGATGGATTCAAGGGAATGTCGAAATGGCCCGGCACTGGCGCGCCAAATAGCGCAGCAGGCGTTAATCCATTTACCGGCAAGTCTTGTGTTGTTCATCATTTACCCTGGGGCGATAACTACACGGGCGGCAATTCTTGAAAGGGGGCAAAGCCCCCTTTCCCTTTACTTGCTGCCGTTGTTGATCTGAACCGAGGCGGCTGTTTCCCGCTTCATGTTGTCGTTCAGCTTTTCGCCGTCTGCCGTACCGTCGCCGCCAGTCAGCTTGTCCCAAGCCTTCTGAACGGTGTCCTTGCCGTCGCGGATCATGTTGTCCTCGTTGACGGCTGCGGGGTTGGCCCGCCCAGCGCCAACAGCCTTGTCCGGGCTGGCCCAGGCATTCACGTTCTCGTCCAAGGCCCCGGCACGCGCCGGGATGCTGCCCTTGTTCTTCGGGTCGAGCTGGCCCTGTACGTCCCCTCTGGATTCCGCAATGATCGGAGGCGCAGAGGTATCGACCTTGAGCGGAGCGGTTCCGCCGTAGCCGGTCTGTGCCACCTTCTTCTTGTGGACGCCCTGGATGTCCTGCGGGATGCCGGCGCGATCCTTGGCGGATTGCCTCTCCAGCTCGCCCTTCGTGGTCGGCAGTTTTTCGCCTGCGAAAGTCTGCTGCGGCATGGTGGTGGCTTGTTGAACCATGCCCTTCTCGCTCACGTAGTCCTGCACCATGTCCATGATCCGGTCTTCGGATTGGTTGGCGAAACGCATGGCGGTCATGCCATTGCGCGCTGCCACCTTCTCGAACAGATACGGATCGGCCATCAGATCCTTGTGAGTCGTGAAGCTGTTGCTGTCGCTACGGTTGGCGCGGTCGCCAGTACCGAATTCACGACGATCAGAGACATCACGCACGCGGGAAACCTCATCCACGTTCGTAAGGGCGGCATCGCGGCCGTGGCGGTCGTTTTGGGCCGATTGATTGCCCGTCCCGGCCTGCTCGGTGCGGGAGCCGCGTTCAGCAAATGTGCGCTCGGTGCGCGCGGCCTCCTGGTTGCCATGAACCGTATCCACGCCCCGATCCCGGCCGTGCTCGGCGGTGTAGGTCTTCGCGCCGTTGTAGCCCAGGCCCGCGTTGATGAGGCTGCCCGAAGGCTGGGCACCGCCCTTGCCGCCACGGTAGTTCTTCAGCGCCTGGTCGATCTGTTGCTGGTTCGCGCCGCCCTGCTTCATGGCGTCAGCAATACGCTTTTCCTCGCGCGGATCAGGCGCGCCACCCGCGCCACCCGCACCAGGAGCACCGCCGCCGTTGGGGTTCCCACGGCCAACACCCAAATTCATGTGGAGCTGGTCATTGGCACCGGCCGCCGTGCGGAAGTGCGAACCCTCACGGAAGTTGCGATCCAAGTTCTGGCCAGTGGAGTGTTGGCCACCATACCCGCCCTCGCTCCCGCGAGCCGCCACCACGCCCGTGTTCTGGTATTGGCCACGGGTTGTATCGTGCCCCTTCACGTCCGTGAGGCTTGAGCTGTCGCCGTGCCGGCGCGCCAGTTGATCCCCGGTCGAAGTGATGTCGGTACGATGCGCTTCCTGGTTGCGGCCGGCTTCCAGTCGGTGATCCATGTTCATCTGCGTCAGCATCCGGTTTTGAAGCTGCTGCAAGGCAACCGCGCCGTTCGCGGCCATTGTGGCCGTCGAGCCATTGCCTCGGCCGATGGTTGCCCCGCCGCCTTGCAGGCCGATGTTGCTGTCGTACTTGTTCATCGAGGTCGTGTTGACCGATGCGGTATCAAGTCCAGCTTGGCCCATGCTGACATTGCCGCTGGCATTGCTTGCGCCCACCGCTGCGCCGGCAGAGGCAAAGCCGGTCATCATCCGGTCGGCAACACCCATGAAACCGCCCTGCCCCAGCTTGATGATGGCCCCGGCGATGAATGGCACTAGGACAACCATGTAGCCGATGGCCGCCTGCTCGTTGGTCAGCGTGGCGTCGAAAGCATCGGTGAGCTGGAACGGCACACCGGCCGCCAGCTCCAGCGCGCGCGCCTTGTAGCGCAAGTGCATGAGCGACAGGTGGTTGATGACGGCGAACAAGATTGGCCACAGGCCGATCCAGGCGAGCGACATCATGTAGCCCGCGATGATCTTCTTTGCACCCTCGGTCGAGCTGACAACCATCAGAACCACAACAACCGGGAATAGGCCGTAGATGATTGCCTCGATCCAGTTGCGCATGTGGGGCAGCGTCTCTTGGGCCAGCAGGCTCAACGTGCTGTTGGAGCCGTCAGCTTGCCGTGCCGCCTGGGCAGCGCCGGCCAGGGCATTAACCTCGGCCACCCGCGCAGGATCGTTCAGCAGCGCCGGCAGCTCGGTGCCGGCCTCCTTCCAGATGTTGTTGAACATCGCCTGCTTCATCGCGTCGGAGGCGTTGCTGGAGTTGTTCAGAATCCAGTCGTAGGACGTGCCCACCGTCGAAACGAACATGCTGGTAGCGATGGCATCACTGCTTGCCCGAGTGAAAGCCTGCTTGCCGTAGAAGGCTTGGCCAGCCGTTACGGCGTCGTTGACCTTCTCCTTCAGTATGGCCGCAACATTGGTGCAGGTATCGGTGGTCGGCGCATTCGTCAGGGTGTTGTAGGTGACGAAGCGGGCCGGACTCGTGTTGTTGAAAATCACGTTCCAGGTATCGGTGCCGCCCACAATCTGCTGCGGGGTAATTTCACCGTCTTTCACGTCGTACAGCGTGCATTCCTTGATGAACTGCATCAGGTCGGAGCGCAAGCTGGGGTCGCGGATCGTCGCGTTATTGACTTGCTTCAGGATGCGGTGCCCGAAGCCCACATCCCCTTTTTGCA
>JAKLLI010000209.1 GCA_023150195.1 Azonexus sp. | reverse complement strand
ACGCAATCCACCAGAATGCCGGGAATCTTGACCTGCCGTGGATTGAGCGAGCCCCGTTCGGCAATCCGTTCAACCTGCACAATCACCCGGCCGCCGGAATTTCTCGCCGCCATGGCGATCGCTTGCGCCTCCAGCGTCAGCGCTTCCTTTTCCATCGTGACATTGCCATCGGGGTCCGCCGTAGTCCCGCGAATGATGCCGACGTGGATCGGGAAAGCTTTGTAAAAAAGGCATTCCTCGCCGTCGATCTCCATCAAGCGCACCAGATCCTCGGTGGTCCGCGCGTTCAGTTTGCCGCCACCAAAGCGGGGATCGACAAAGGTGCCCAGACCAATCCGCGACAAGGTGCCGGGCTTGCCGGCAGCGATATCGCGAAACAGGTGGGTAATCACCCCTTGCGGCAGATTCCAGGCGGCAATCCGGTTGTTGACCGCCAGTTCCTGCAGCCGGGGTACCAGCCCCCAGTGGCCACCGATCACCCGGTCAACCAGGCCATCGTGGCCCAAATGGTTCAGGCCGCGCTCCTTGCCATCGCCCTGACCCGCCGCATACACCAGCGTCAGATTGCGGGGACTGCCCAGCCCATGGGGATCGTTTTCCCGCGCCTCAAGGAAGCGCTGCTCCAGTGCCACGGCAATGTTTTCGGCAAATCCGATGCCGACAAAGCCGCCGGTGGCCACGGTATCGCCATCACGAATTCGCGATACGGCCTCGCTGGCTGAAACGATCTTGCTGGAAGAGGAAAGCGACACGGTCATGAGCAATCTCCTGCGGGGTAGGCGGACGATCCCGCGATGCTGGATGAGTCGCCGAGGAAAATCCAGTCGCGTTTACCCGTAAACGACAACGGGGGCCTGCGCCCCCGTCGATTCCATCACGCCGCTGGCGTTCAGTTCACCAGCGCCGCCTCGATTTCAGCAAAGGTGCGCGGCAGATCGAAGCCCAGCACCGGCACGCCGAGCAAGCGCCCGATATGCGTTGCCGAGAACAGGCCGCGCACACGCGGCAGGCCGGTTGCCTGGTCAGTATCCTCGACCAGAATATGCTGGCGGCCGAGCGTTTTCAGTGCCTCGAGAATGTCGACCACGCGCGCATTCAGCACTTCGTTCAAGTAGAGCGTGTCGATGCTGTCGATCGCCGTCATCAGGTCGCGAACGCTCAGCTCATCGCGCTTGCCACCGCGTGCGGCAGCCATCTGCATGGGCTTTTCGCCCATGATGTCGCGGGCAGTGATCAGGCCGATCACCTCGTCTTCCTTGCCCACGACCATCAGCATCCGGACGCCCCGCGAAATCATGCGGGCATTGGCTTCAGCAATGCTGGCATCGCCACCAATGGATACCACACTGATCCGGGAAAAATCCGTCATCGCCTCGATGGCCGGGGAATCCGCAGCCACCATGTTGAAACCCGACGCGCACAGCATCGCGTTGGGAGAAAGCTTGTGCGTACGCACCTTCGCTGCCAGGGTCATGAAATGTCTCCAATCCAGTAAATTATTTTTGCGGACACCGCCGCGGATGCCCCGTGTATCCCTGCACCCAGAGATCACGTGAGAATCAGTATTCTGCGAAACGGGACAATATGCAAGCCGGGCGAAGAAATCCGCATCAGCCGCCAAAACGCCTGGATCGATCACCGCGCCGGGCATCCTCATCGCCCTGACGATCTGCATCCTGACCACGTGGCTGCCGACCACTCGGCATGCCGCCCCGATCGTGGCGATTCATGTCTGCGGGAGGCGTCGCCACCGCTGGCGCTGGTCTCGGCGCAGGCGCCTGCACAGGTGCGGGCAAAGGTACGGCGCCGGGGGGCCTGACGTCCTGACGCGGCGGCGCGCCTCGATCACCCGCATCTGGCGGCGCCTGACGCTCCCGCTCCCCATGCCTTTCCTGTCCATACGGCCAAGCATCCCGGCGTTCGCGGTCGTCACGACGCGGTGCTTCGTAACGCGGCTCAACAGGCTGTACTCGCGGTTGTATCACCACCGCAGGCTCGCGCCGGGGTTCCGCCCGGGGCGGCTCCCGCCAGGCACGACCATCGCTCTCCCAGCGCCCGCCCTGCATCACCCAGTGATCGCCATATCGCGCCCAGCGATGCGGCGTCCAGCGATAACCCGGACGCGGCGCCGACCAACTTCCGGCAATCCAGACATAATCGCGCCCGCTCCAGGACCAATAGCCGTTGATCCAGACATAGCCCGAATACGGCGCATATCCCGGATACTCGACGCGAGGCGGCGGCGGGGGCGTATACACCGGCCGATCGTCGTAAGGCGCCATCGGGACCACCGCACACCCCCCAAGAGCGGCCATCAAGGTCGACAGCACCAGCCACTTACGCCAATTGTTCATTTCCCCACTCCAGCAAAATTCGGATGACGGGCTCAGATTAACGCCAGCAATCCAGGGGAGGTTGGGGTCTTACATTTGCTTTCGAATGGCAACAAAAAAGCCGGCATACTGAAGGTGTCCGGCTTTACGGGTGGTGGCGGGTGGATGACCATGTGCCGACGGGTCTCCCGAGCTTATGAGCACTGGCGAGGACTGCTGCGGGTCAAGCGCCTAACAGGCGGCGAGCGAGTACGGATTGCATGTCACGGCGTCCGTCCGCAATCAAGTAAATAATGACTTGGCTGCCTGTGACACGGTAGATCACGCGGTAGGGTTTGAAGAATGTCTGGCGGTATTCTTTGATCCCAAGGCCAACCAGTTCCTTCGGATAACTGCCGCGCTCCGGGAATTTCGACAGACTCTCCACAACGTCCATCAACTCATCCAATACATAGTTGGCGTTGGCGACGCAGTCGAATTCGGAGATGTAATCGTGGATGGCCTCCAGATCCTGCTCTGCCCCCCCGGTGAGCAGGACCTCAAACTTGGCTGATGTCCCTGCCATCAGGCTGAGGCTCGCTTGGCGCGGAGGCGGGTTACTACGTCAGCGACAGGCTTGACCTTGCCAGCAGCCACATCCTGATTGCCCAAGGCGAGGATTTTTAGCAAGGCCAGTGTTTCCTGCGTCTCCTCGAACGAAGCGACGTCTTGCAGGACAGCCTTGGCTTCGCCGTTTTGGGTGATGACCATCGGTTCACGCTGCTCTGCGAGGTGCGTCAGAACCTCGGCGGCATTGGCTTTGAGATAGCTGATCGGCTTGACTTGTGATGAGTAGCGCATGACTGTACTCCAGACCTAACAGGACCGAATATAGTCCTTTTTTGGTCTCATGACAAGACAAGTGAATTGGATGTGCCAGTGCCATCAAGGAGATGCAAGCGATGAGCTAGCCAGTGGAAGCCGATGTGCTCCTGCTCTAGCCGCAGTCCAGGGCGAATGCGGTTGTCGCGCAGGTCGTCGTAGAGTGCTCTCTCCTCGGCCGTGAGTCGGTGCAAGTCCATACGGAGGGGCTTGTCCTCACTTCCCCAAAAAACAGCGTGCGCATCGAGCGTGGCCCTATCCATCAAGAACGAAACCACGTGGTTAAAGTGGCCGCGAAGTTGATCCAGGATGCCAAAGCCGTGCGTATCGATATCGCCCCAGTAATGAATTGAGCAGTTCTTAAGCCAATGACTGCGGGCCAGTGCATCCCAACGATAACCAGCACCAAAAATTACAATGGCATTGCACACCGGCGGAAAGGCCAGGAAGTTGGTTTCGTTCTCTGTGATGAATACACACTGCACGTCGAGCGCCAGGCGACTGAAGCTATCGGCATCCAGCGTCACGTCGGGAGATGCTGAGCTGGGTACGACCTGAATCGACGGATCAAGCACGCGGAAGCGAATGCGGATCGGCTTTTCTAGAAAGCCATAACGGGCTGGAAACTGACTGAGACCGGTTTTGTTGGTCTCCACCGCGCCAACAGGCAAGGCTAGATCGAGTAATTCGGCCAGTACGCCGCGATGGGTTTCGATGAATTTGCTGTGAACGCCAGGCAAGTCCACCTGCCGCAAGTAAACACCGGGACGCGGATGCTCGACAAGCCATGTCACCACAGCAAGTAATCGTGACCATTCTTCAGATAGCGCCAGCGCCTGCAAAGGGCGCTTCTCCAGCCAGGGCAGCAAGGCCGGGTGAGTTTGTCGGGTGGTGGAAACTTGAGCTGAAAAGCGTTCCCAATCTTTGCGTTTGCCTAGGGCCTGTTCACAGTAACCGATTTGTGTTTACATCCTGGAATTTGGGTGTAAGACATGGATCGATTGATGTTGAACGACAAACAAT
>JAKLLI010000208.1 GCA_023150195.1 Azonexus sp. | reverse complement strand
CTGCCCCAAGCCGATGGGACGCCCAGTGCCATTGTGATCCAGTCCCGAGGCAAGGCCGTGGCGCTGGATCGCCCTTATCAGTCGGCACAGTTTGGGGTCTTGGGCATCGAGCTCGACAAAGCGGATCCCAAAGCCGTTCAAGCGCGTTACCAGCCGGTCATGGATGCCCTGCCGCCCAGACCGCGTTCGCATACCCTGTATTTCGAATTTGGTAACACGGTACTTACCCGTGCTTCCCGGCAATTGCTTGATCAGATTCTTGACGAGATGGAGTCCATGCCAGTCCCTGAACTGATCGTGATCGGGCATACCGACGAGATGGGTAGCGATGCGCTCAATGATGAACTGTCCCTGCGACGGGCAAAGGCCGTCGTGGCCTTGATACGGGCCAAGGGGATCAGTCTGGCGCGGGTCAGTGCAGTCGGTCGCGGCGAGCGCGAGCCTTTGGTGGCGACTCGCCTGGGCAGCCCGGAGCCGCGCAACCGGCGTGTCGAAATTCGGGTCAAGTAAGGGGCGACGCCCGGCTCAGGCTGCCGCCTCGATCAGCGCTGCCAGCACTTCCTGACGCCCCAGGGGATTGGCCATGGCAATCAGGGTGTGGCCGGGTTCCAGCGCAAAGTGCTTGTCCGGGTTGAATTGCCAGTTGCCGTTTGGCAGACGTACCGCCAGCAGGATGTGATTGCAGCCTTCGATGGGCAATGAACCCAGCATCCTGGGCTTGAAGTCGGCGGGCACGGCGATTTCTTCAATCCGCAGGTTGTGTTCCGATTTCAGCATCTCGTCGAGGAAGGAAACAACGTGCGGGCGGACCATCGCCGAGGCGATGCGCATGCCGCCGGTAAAGTCCGGCGAGACGATGGCGTCGGCGCCGGCCTTGCGCATCTTCTCGATATTGCGTGTCTCGTTACAGCGGGCGACGATGCGGATCATGGGATTGAGCTGGCGGGCGGTGATCACGATCATCAGGTTGCGCGAGTCATCGCCGGTGATGGCAAACACGCCCTGCGCTTCCTTGATGCCGGCGGTCAGCAGCACATCGTCGTCGCTGGCATCGGCGTGCAGGGAGAGAAAGCCCGGGTTCTTTTCGCGGTGTTCGGCCAAGCGGTTGTAGTCCTCGTCAATGGCGACGAAGTGGCGATGCGTGGCCTCCAGCTCATGGCTGGTGTTGCGGCCGACGCGGCCAAAGCCGCAGAGGATGTAATGTCCCTTGAGGCGGGTGATGTTTTTTTCCATGCGCTTGCTCCGCAGCGTTCCATTGAGGTCGGTTTCCAGCAAAACAACGGTGACGACCGAAAACAGCATCGACAGGTTGCCGGCACCCAGAATGCCGATGATGACCGTGAACACCCGCGCCGGCGGGTTGCTGGTCATGTCGATGATTTCGCCGAAGCCGATGGTGGCGACGGTGATGAAGGTCATGTAGAAACAATCGAACCACGAATACTTGTGGTCGGTGAGCCACATGTAGCCCACGGTGCCGAAAACATGGACGCAGACGAGCAAGGTCAGCGCAATGTACAGCAAGCGCATGATGTAGCCGGTCTGAATGCCGGACACCGGCGCGGCCAGCTGGGGCGTGGGTTTATTCACTGACGGGGACGGACTGGGTCGTGAAAATGATGGCCTTGCCACCGTCCATGTTGGCGTGTAACGCTTCCACCAGCGGCGGGTTGATGGCCTGTTCGGCATCCCAGCGGATGATGAAGTTGGCGCCCGAGCCACCCGAGGCATCATTGAGCTCTACAAACAGTTCGTGCGTGCCTAGCGGGGGGATGAGAATCGGCGCCGGTACATAATCGCCAATCAACTTGCCGGCCGTATCGAAATAACGGGCGTTACGCACGCGCAAGGACTTGCGGGCGTCGGTGTTGCGAATGCTGACCAGCGCGGACAACAGGGCTTGCGATGGAACACCGCGACGGCCCACATTGCCGTAACTCATGTGCGAATAAATGGGGAGATAGAGGGTTTGCGCGCTGACTTGCGGGCGGACTTCCTGCGCCCAACTGGCGGTCGACGCGGCACAGCCTAAAAAAACCAGCAGCGTCCGGCAAAGCACCGATCGCCAAACTCCTGTTCCATACATGATGTCTTGCTCCCCTGGGCACGATGGTCGGCCATCGTTGGCTTGTCGCCGCAGTATACCGTTGGACTCCCGGGCGCTTGCTGCGGTCAACAAAAAATGGCTCCGGAATTGCTTCCGGAGCCGAACCGAGGTTACTGCAGAGAGAGACTGATGAAAAACGGGGTCAGGCGTAGGTTGGGGCGAAGGTTTCACCGGCGGCAGCCGGGCCCTTGTCACTCCAGTACGGCGAGAGTTTGCGCAGCTGCGCGATGATCGGCGGCACCGCTTCGATCACCCGATCCACTTCGGCTTCGGTGTTGTAGACCGACAGCGAGAAACGGATGGTGCCGTGCGCGGCGGTGTAGGGAATGCCCATCGCGCGCATGACATGCGAAGGTTCGAGCGAGCCCGAGGTGCAGGCCGAGCCGGAACTGGCGGCAATGCCCAGCTTGTTCAACAGCAGCAGGATGGCTTCCCCTTCGATGTATTCGAAGGCGATATTGCTGGTGTTGGGCAGGCGGTTGGCGACATCCCCGGTCGGGAAGCAGTGCGTGATCTGGGAGAGGATGCCCTGTTCCAGCTTGTCGCGCAGGCGCTTGACCGTGGTGTTCTCGGCCTCCATGTGCTGCATGGCCAGTTCGCAGGCCATGCCCAGGCCGATGATGGAAGCGGAATTTTCCGTGCCGGCGCGTCGACCGCGCTCCTGATGGCCGCCCCGCAACAGCGGGCGGAAACGACAACCGCGGCGCAGGTAGAGCACGCCGATGCCCTTGGGTGCGTGCAGTTTGTGGCCAGAGAGCGAGAGCATGTCGATCTTGGTGTTCTTCAGATCGATGGGAATCTTGCCCACGGCCTGGACCGCATCGGTGTGGAACATGATGCCCTTGGCGGCGGCCAGTTCGGCCATTTCAACGACCGGGAAAATCGTCCCGGTTTCGTTGTTGGCCCACATCACCGAAACCACGGCCACGCGGTCGTTCAACAGGGACTTGTATTCGTCCATGTCGATACGGCCCTTCTTGTCCACCTTGAGTTTGTGGACGATGTAGCCTTCCTTTTCCAGCCATTCGCACAGGGTCAGGATCGCCGGATGTTCAACGGTGGTGGTGATCACCGTGTTGCGCTCCGGCTGGGCCTTGAGTGCCGAGAGAATGGCGGTGGAGTCGGACTCGGTACCGCAGGAGGTGAAAATGATTTCCGAGTCATGCTCGGCGCCCAGTAGCGCCTGCACCTGACTGCGGGCCTTCTTCAGCGCCTTGCCGACTTCACTGCCGAAGGCGTGGATCGACGAGGCGTTGCCGAAATGTTCGGTGAAGAAGGGGAGCATGGCTTCCACCACGGCGGGATCGCAGCGCGTGGTGGCGTTGTTGTCCAGATAAATCGGTTCCATGGCGCTGTCCTTATGGGGTCTCTGTGGGGTTGGGAGGACTCAGGCTTCCACCGGCATGTGCGAGGCCGGCAGCACTTGCACCAGTTCGCCCAGGGTTTCGATCATCTTCTGCTGGATGCCGCCCAGGGTGGCCGCTTCCATCATGCAGCCGGAGCAGGCACCCTTCAGGTGCACGTAGATCTTCTTGCCCTGAACATCGGCCAGTTCGACATCACCGTGGTCGCGTTGCAGCATCGGGCGAACCGACTCCAGCACTTCCTGAATCTTGGCGATTTTCTCGACGATCGACAGCTTCTTGGTCGGCGGCTTCGGCGCTTCCGGCGTCGCCGGGCAGACAGCCGGCGGCGAGGTTTCGCCCATGCCCGGACGCTCGGCCTTGACCTTGGCGAGAATCTCTTCGATGCCTTCGTGGCAGGCCGCGCAACCGCCGCCGGCCTTGGTGTAGAAGGTCACTTCCTCAACGGTGTTGAGGTTGTTGGCCTTGACCACATCCTCGATCATGACCGCGTCGATGGCGAAGCACTTGCAGATCAGCGCGCCTTCTTCGTGGTCGTCGGACCACTCTTCGCCACGGTAATTGGCGATCGCGGCTTGCAGGGCTTCGCGGCCCATCACCGAGCAATGCATTTTTTCCGGCGGCAGGCCGTCGAGGTAGTCGGCGATGTCCTGATTGGACACCTTGAGCGCTTCGTCCAGCGTCATGCCCTTGATGATTTCGGTCAGGGCGGACGAGGAGGCAATGGCCGAGCCGCAGCCGAAGGTCTGGAAATGTGC
>JAKLLI010000207.1 GCA_023150195.1 Azonexus sp. | reverse complement strand
CAGGATGGACAACAGCACCGCGCCCAAAATGACCCCCGGAATGTGCCCCATACCGCCCAGCACCACCATGGCCAGCACCATGATGGATTCGATCAGCGAGAAACTTTCCGGCGATACAAAGCCCTGCATCGCCGCAAACACGCCACCGGCAATCCCGCCAAACGACGCCCCCATGGCGAATGCCAGCAATTTGATGTTGCGGGTGTTGATGCCGACCGCCTTGGCCGCCACCTCATCCTCGCGGATCGCCTGCCAGGCGCGACCAATCCGCGAATGCTGCAAACGCAGATTCACCACAATCACCAGCAAGGCCAGCACCACCAGCAGGAAATAGTATTTCTGCGGTCCACTCACCGTCAGGCCAAAAATCTGGGTATTACCGGCCAGCTTGAAGGCCCCGATGCTGACCGGATCAATCAGCGTGATCCCCTGCGGCCCGTTGGTGATGTTGACCGGCGCATTCAGGTTGTTCATGAAAATGCGGACGATTTCGCCGAAGCCCAGAGTCACGATGGCCAGATAATCCCCGCGCAGCTTCAAGGTGGGCGATCCGAGCACCACACCGAAGAAACAGGCCAGCACTGCACCCATCGGCAAGATCACCCAAAAAGGCAGATGCAGCCCGAAGTGAGGACTTGCCAGCAGCGCCCAGGTGTAGGCACCGACGGCATAGAACGCGATATAGCCCAGATCGAGCAGGCCGGCAAACCCGACCACAATGTTCAGCCCGAGGGCGAGAAACACGTAAAGCATGGCGAAATTCAGGATACGCACCCAGGCCTGCCCGCCCATCCCGGCAACAAACGGCAGGGCAATCAGCGCCACGGCGATCAACACCATCCCGACGGTCGACCTCGGTGAAAGCCAGTTTTTCATGCGCGATCCCCCGATTTTTCGCCGAACAGCCCCGAGGGCTTGAACATCAGCACGCCAATCAGCACGACGAAGGCGAAGATGTCCTGATAGTGGCTGCCCAGAAAGCCACCGGTCAGCTCACCGATATAACCGGCACCCAAGGCCTCGATGATGCCGAGCAACACGCCCCCCAGCATGGCGCCTGCCAGGTTCCCGATACCGCCGAGCACGGCCGCCGTAAACGCCTTGAGGCCGAGCATGAAGCCCATCTGGTAATGGGCGATCTCGTAATAGCTGCCGACCATCACGCCGGCGACGGCCCCCAGCGCCGAGCCGATGACAAAGGCGGCGGCAATCACGCGATTGATATTGACGCCCATCAGGCTGGCCACCGCCGGGTTCTGCGACGTCGCCCGCATGGCCATGCCGAGGCGGGTGCGATACACCAGCAGAAGCAAGCCGCCCATGGTCAGGGCCGACACCAGCACAATGACCAGCTGAACCAGCGTGAAATGGGCGCCCGCGACTTCAAAATGCACTTTGGGCAGCAAGGGCGGAAAGCTCAGATAATTTCGCCCCCAGACCATCATCGCCAGATTCTGCAGGACGATGGACATGCCGATTGCCGTGATCAGCGGGGTCAGCCGAGGCGCGCCGCGCAAGGGTCGATAGGCAATCCGTTCCAGGCTCCAGCCCAGTCCCATGCAGCCGAGCACGGCCACCACCAGACCGCTCAAACCGGCCAGCGCCACCGGCACGCCGGCACCGATCAGCCAGGTGGCCACGGAAATGCTGATCAAGGTGCCGATCATCACCACTTCGCCGTGGGCAAAGTTGATCAGCCCCATGATCCCGTAGACCATGGTGTAGCCCAAGGCAACCAAGGCATAAATGCTGCCCTGAACCAGGCCGTTGACGAGCTGCTGCAGGAAAATATCCATTTTGATTCCGTTGACCGCAGGAAGAGGAAACGGCACCTTACGGTGCCGTTTCCTGAGGGTCTTGCCTGTCGCTTACTTCTTTTCCACCGCAGCCTTGGTGGCTGCCGCGGCATCCTTCACCGCGGCGGCCGCATCCTTGACTGCATCCGCGCCCGCCTTGACCGCTTCCGTGCCAGCCGCCGTCGCAGCACCCGCCACCGCCTGTGCCGCCCCCTTGACCTCGGCAACGGCTTCCTTGGCTTCCGCCGCAGCTTCCTTCACCGCAGCCTTCGCTTCTTCGACCACCACGGGCGTACCCCCCAGGGTTTCGACATAGGCCAGCTTGCCGCCTTCGTACTTGTAAATCGAGATCGCGCCGCCCTTGAGATCGCCGAATTCGTCAAAGGCCAGTTTGGCCGTCACGCCATCGAGGTTGGTTTTGCCGACTTCCGGCAGGTACTTGGCCGGCTCAACCGAATTGGCGCGCTTCATGGCGTCGGCCACCACCATCACGGCGTCGTACACATACGGGGCATACAACTGAATCTCGGCATTGAACTTGGTCGTGTACTTGCTGCGGAAGGCCGGACCATTGGCCAGCTTTTCCAGCGGCATGCCCGGCAGCGAGCAATACTGCCCTTCGGCGGCGGCACCGCCCAGCTTCATGAATTCCGGGGTACAAATACCGTCGCCCCCGAGGAATCCAGACTGCAGGCCCAGTTCACGCGCCTGTTTGACCATCGGACCACCCTGCGCGTCCATGCCACCGAAGAAAACGATGTCGGCCTTGGTGGACTTGATCTTGGTCAGGATGGCCTTGAAGTCGGTGGCCTTGTCGTTGGTGTATTCGTTGGCCACCACCTTGAGCCCGTTAGCTTCTGCAGCCTTGCGGAACTCATCGGCCAAGCCCTGACCGTAAGCGGTGCGGTCATCGACGATGGCCACCGTCTTGGCCCCGCTCTTGGCGGCGAATTCGCCGAGAATCTTGCCTTGCTGGACGTCGTTGGCCATCACGCGGAAGGCCGTATTGAACCCTTGCTGCGTATATTTCGGATTGGTTGCCGAGCCGGAAACCTGCGGGATACCCGCATCGAAATAGAGTTTGGAAGCCGGAATGGTCGTCCCGGAGTTCAGGTGGCCAATGACCCCGTTGACCTTCGCATCGACCAGTTTCTGGGCAACGATGGTGCCCTGCTTGGGATCGGCCTGATCATCTTCGGCCAACAACTCGAATTTAACCTTGGCGCCACCGATTTCCAGGCCCTTGGCATTCAGCTCTTCAATGGCCAGCAGCGCGCCATTCTCGTTGTCCTTGCCGAGATGGGCCTGCGGCCCGGTCATCGGGGCCACATGCCCCAGTTTGACGACAACTTCCGGTTTGGCTTCAGGCGCTGCGGGGGCGGCAGCCACCGGGGCTTCTTTTTGGCCACAGGCCGCAAGGGTGAAAGCAGCAGCAACGGAGAGGGCAACTACGGAAAGCTTGGCGTGCATATCGAGGATTCTCCTGAAAAATTCGGCAGGTTGAGGAAGGCAATCTGCCCGATTGTCCCCATGCATTCTCCATGCGTCAACAACAGTGGGCCGTGCAATTTCCGGCCGGTGGCATAATCGCGGCCATGTCACCCACTGCCAAACGTCAAATCGCGCTGCAAGGCGCCGCGGTCATTTTTGTCCTGTCACTCGCCTGGCCCTACTACGGCTGGCAGGCCGAACAGTTGCCCTGGCTACCGCTGACCCTGGCCATCGGCGCGATGGCGCTGGCCTTTGCCACGCTTGCCCGGCAAGCCTGGTGGTGGCGCATCATTCACGCCGTTTTCATGCCTCTGGTCTGGTTGGTGCATTCACTGGCCATTGATCCCGGCTGGTTCCTCTTTGGTTTTATCCTGCTTTTGCTCGTCTACCGAGGCGCGCTGACCGGCCAAGTGCCGCTCTACCTTTCCAACCGCGAGACCGTGGCGGCACTGGACGATTTACTGGGCGAGTCCGAATCGCAGCGCTTCATCGATTTGGGCGCGGGAGTCGGCAGCACGGTTCGCCCCTTGGCAGAACGTTGGCCGGCACGGCATTTTGCCGGGGTCGAAAATGCGCCGGGCACCTGGCTGGGCGGCCGCCTGCTGAGTTTGGGCATCGAAAATCTCGATTGGCGCTGGGGCGATTTCTGGGAAACCCCACTGGCCGACTTCGATCTGGTCTATGCCTTCCTCTCGCCGGTACCGATGGCCGAACTCTGGGAAAAGGCCAGCAAGGAAATGCGCCCCGGCAGCCTCTTCGTGAGCAACTCATTTCCGGTGCCGGGGATTTCCCCGGAACGCCTGATCGAGGTCGACAGCACACCGCAGCGTGTGCTGTATTGCTATCGGATTCCCGCCTAAAACACGTCGCCGAAATCGATGCGGTAACGATTGACCGCTACCAGCGCCTGACTTCGGCTGCTACCGTGCCTTCGGAGAGGCTGAGCTGCTCACCGATCTCCCGGTTCGACATGCCACGCACCATCAGGCTCAAGACTTGGGCCTGTCGCTCCGTCAGTCCGATCTCCGCCGGCTGCATGTTGACGGGATTCGGCATCATGCTTGCCTCACGCTCGGAAATCGAAGTATGCGTGCTGTCCGGCCGGAAGATCTCCCCATCGAGAATGCGCTCCACCGCAACCAGCAATTGCTCGCTCGAAAAGGCTTTCGGAATGAATCCGGCGGCCCCCAGATTGAGGACGCGATTCACCGTCAGGGTATCGTCGTAGGCGGACAACATGGCCACCGTCAAAAACGGGTAGTCCTGGCGCAAAATCGACAAGCCGCTGATGCCATCCTTGCCGGGCAAAGCAATATCGAGCAATACGAGGTCAAAGTCCTCCCGTTCTTCCAGTAAGGACTGGGCCTGCTCAAAATCGGCCGCTTCCACCACTTCGCACGCTGCTTCGAAGCCGAGCAAGACCTTGGCCAGCCCTTCGCGCACCAGTCCGTGATCTTCAACAATCAAAAATCTCATGGCATACCCCCTTTGCATGGCGCTAATTTATCATTTGATCGATGAAAAGTGATTTAAGATCGTTGGCTATCGCACAGAGGAGACAGACATGAACGAAGACTACGGCAACGATCCGCTCGGTTTCATGCGGAACATGTGGGGCAACATGGGCTTTTCCCTGCCCGGCATGGTCGCACCGACCTTTGATCTGGAAGAACTGGACAAGCGGATCAAGGATCTCAAGGCCGTCGAAGGCTGGTTGCGCATGAATCTCTCGATGCTGCAAATGACCATTCAGGGCCTGGAAATGCAGCGAACCACGGTCAGCACCGTGCAGGCCATGGGCCAGATGGCCAGCGAAGCCGCCAAAAAAGCCGGCGAACCGCTGTCGACCGCCGAAGCCACCCCGGCAGAAGCCGCACCCGGGGCCTTCTCGGAAGCCGCCATGTGGCCTTGGCAGATGATGCAGCAGATGCGCGAACAAATGCAGCAGGTTGCGGAAAATGCCGCTGCCCAGGCCACCGCTTCAGCGACGGCCGCCGCGGCAGAAGCGGCCAAACCCAAAAGCCGCAAGCCGGCGGCCAAAAAGGACTAGCGCGCCAACAACCAGGCCGCCCACAGCGGCAAGGTGAGCATGGCGCCCAGCGTGGTCGCGGAAATCAGCCAGGCCACGCTGCGTCCGTCACCGCCCATCCGCATCGCCAGAATATAGGCGGATGAGGCGGTGGGCATCGCGGCAAACAGCACCACGACCTGCAGATTCAATCCGCTCAAACCCAGGTGGTCACCGACAAACAAGGCAATCAGCGGCAGGGCCAGCAGTTTGACGGC
>JAKLLI010000206.1 GCA_023150195.1 Azonexus sp. | reverse complement strand
TATCTTGGGCTGTTCCGGTCACGCGATCGATCGCGACGTGAGGCCGTGATTCCTCTTTGATTTCCTTCTGCGCGAAGGCGTAGCGGAACTCAGCTAAGCCGGCGATGGTTTTGTCACCGTCCGCGTGACCGAACAAGCGCTTAAGCTTGTCGTCTAGGATGTGCTGTCTGTCCGCCAGCGCACGCAATGCGCCCTTGAGACTTGCGCCGGGGATGCACGGTTTTCCGGTGTAGTCGAGCATGATGCCGGCACGCCAGACCTCCTGGTCGTCCTTCTGCGATTCCTCGTCCTGACCGTTACCCAGATGCATGGGGGTTTTCAGGACGAAGCCGATATCGATTAACCAACGGCAAGGATTCAAATTGGTCAGGCTCATGGGTGTTTGCTCCCAAAGCATGGGGTAAGTTGAGTTGAAGTCGGGTGTTCAAAACCATGTTGCAGGTTGACGGCAATTTCCCCGTAACCGTTTTGTGGCAAGTAAGGATTGCGCTTCCAGTCGTTACCGGACTCTTTGTGCACCGCCGTGGGCAACGGCAAGCCGTTGCGCTGCCAAGCTGCCAAAGCCGTTTTGGCCGCTTCTTGTTTGTTGAACGTAAAGACAAAAACACTTCCTGCTTCGGTCAGGACATAGGGCCTGTAATTGGAGTTCTCGGCCGCTTGCCGCCGCTTCGCCAAATATTTACCGCCCGCCATGTCGTGGCTGGCATAGAAGTGGCTGAGTTCAAGGCTTTCGCCTGACAACTCGGTAAAAATGCTGGAATAGATGGCCTGTAGGTCCGGGTTGTCTTTATTGGCGATTTGGGTGCTGGCAATCAACAGTGCCGGCGTGTTAAGTTGAAGGATGATTTGATCGTTACTGATTTCTGCCTCGGCCCATGTTCTCGTGACATCGGTGCTCAACTGGACATTCGCCCAGGCGTCGGTCTTGCCGATCGGCCCCAAGCCATACTGGAGTAATGCTGCAATTTCTGCGCAGACTTGGTTACGGTCGGCCTCCGGAATAGCCGACAAATCGATGTCAGCCAGCCAGCGCGTGCTTTCTTCCGCGACTCGGCATTCGTAGGCGAATAGCTGGCTTTCTTTGGCCGTCCGGGTTTTTGCATCGATGGCAGTGCGCACACGCAAATGACTGCGTGTCTTACCCCAGCCTTGTTGCACAACGGCGGCCCCCCAATGCTTGCCTTTCCAGTCATGGCAAAAGGCTGGCGCCTTGCCTTCAATCAACTGCGGGGTCTTGAGGTGGGCGAGATCGTGAATCTTGTCGTCGACCGCGGCCAGCGATAGGGGCAAGGCGGCCGGTCGACTTTGTGTGTTCGACGGGAAGGCATGGCTGATACGCAGTTTGTCGAAGTACTCGGCGAGCTTGCTGGTTTTCTTGAGTTCGGTGACCGGCTGGCCATGTTTTTGGCGCAATTGGCTGGCCAAAGCCCCTTTGATCGTGCCGCCGCTGATGATGTCGCTCGAGATGAAAGCGTTACCCCGCCGACTGCGCGAACCGACACAGATCGGGCTATCGAAATTCAGGGCCAGACGTATGCGCTCAGCGCTGACTGGTGGCAGGTCGTTTTTTTCGGCTATTTTCCAGTCGACCGCAACGTTGACGACTTTTCCGAATCCGACGCTGCGCTGCGCCCCGAGTTGGGTTTGCCAGTTAAGGCCTGCCTGAATGGCGGCAGGCAAAGCGTTTTTCTCGGCGTCATCAAGCCAGGCTCGCCAGGTGCCTTTAAAGCGGACTTCTTTACCCGGAGGAGAGATTTGCTCGATCATCAGCAGCATTCCCTGACTTGCTGCTCCGGTTTCGGCGTCAATTTTGACGCGGGTACTCAAGGCGTCTTCGGTACGCACCTCGTCCATTACAAGATCATTTATCCAGACGCGGCCACGCCCTTCAGTGTCATTGCCCTCTCGACTGTTGCGGGACCACGCCCAGTTGCGAGAAGACACGCGGCCACGCCCTTCAGTGTCATTGCCCTCTCGACCGAACCAGCGCTCGGGTTCAGGCATGTCCAGAGAAAAATCCGCCCGCATTTCGGCCCAAGCGTGGCGCAAACGACCTTGCAACAAGCTGCCGGGCAAAATGAAGCGGCCGTTGTGGTCGCGCATCATGGTGGCATCGAGGCCAAACCGGCCGGGATCGCAGCCGTAGACCAGCCACGGCGCGGCCAATGTGAGTTCAATGGCGATGTCGTAGAGCTTTTTCATGCAGCATCCTCCTAAGCCGAAACGGCGGGCTGACTTGGCAAAATGTAATCCCAGAGTTCGAGCAGCGCCGTCCAGGGAACCGTTTGTTGCTGCGCCCAATCGGCTAGCCCCTCATCTTTCGGCACATCTGCTGACCAGGTTGCGTCCAAGCTTTCCCAGAGTTTGATCAACACCTGTCGTTGGTCTTCATTCAAGGCCTGCGTTGTCGACTGGTAAGTGCTTTGCAACAACTTGTGCTCGGCTTCGCTGCGTTCCCTAGCCAGCGTGCGCAGGGCGCGAACCATGGCTGAGCGTGGCAACGCATCCTTGAGCGATGCCATGGCTCGCAAGGCCTGAAGCCGTTCGGGCGTCAGCAAGAGCTTGTCCCAGCCGTTTTCGGAAATGCCATTGCGCGTCCAGAAATCGTCGAATTGATCGCCGGTGTAATCGAAGGACTCGAGTACGACCCAGGACAGCGTGTTGGCCTGCGCACGCTCCTCGGTCTTGCCATGCTCGGTCAAATGCTTTGCCAGCTTCTGCAAACTGCTGATCGGCGTCGAATGTTTCGCGAAAACCAGGCCTGCGGCGTGGGTTAGAGGCTTTTCGCCATAAGTCCAGTCGGCAGTCAGTTCAAAAAACTTTTCGGCAAAGGCCAAGCCAAGCCAGGCCGGAACAAGAAATAGCAGTTCATCGCCACCCCAAAGCAGGGTTTCGAAACGGAGTTCTCCCTGTTTAGTTTTGGCTAACGGCATCTTATCCAGCCAGGCCAGCAAGTCGCGCAGCAAGCGTTGGCGTTTGGCCTTGATATCGCCATCCCACTCGTTCAGAGCAGCCGAATTCTCACAATCGCGCTGGTGCTGGCCAAAACGGTTGCCATCTGCGTAGAAGACCGCCATTTTTCCATTCAGGGTGGGCGGGATGCCATCGAAGTCAGGGCCGGAAAAACGGCTCAGGCTGGCCGTGTCGTCCGTGAACGCCATCCCGGTCTGATTACCCAAAATTCGCACATACAGCGACTGACGTAATTTACGGCCTACCTCGCGACGCGCCGTGACACTGGCGCTGCGGGCAACTATTTTATTGTCGGGCAGACGAATCTCTTTACTGCCGGGACGCACTTCATCAATCCCACACGGCACCTTGGCGTTACCCCAATTCGTTCGGAAATTCAGCGTTTTCATCTGCTGCCAGCGGTTGGCACTTACCGCCATTTCAGCTGCGCTTCGGAAATCCGACGCTTGCACGAGGTCAACCACAAACGTGGCGTGAGAGTAAGGCGCGTCTGATTTTTGCAGGAATCGCCGTATCTCGGCAGTCAGTTGAGCGGCATCGGCGCAGCCCGACTTCAAAGCAAACAAGCCAACCGATGCCCCTGTACTGATGGGTTCAATTTTTTCTGAAAATTTCGCTGCCAGCTGGTTGACCGCGTCGAGCAACATCGCACTCCCACCACGGCGGGTACTCAGGTCTTCGGTATCGTCAATGATGAAGCGCAGATTGACGGCTTCAATACGTAGTAAATAGCACACTCAGGATTCCTTTCATTGTTTTACTGAGTCCAGTCTGATTGCCTTACGAAGCCCCGTAGAGCCAGGCTAACAACTTGAATGCACTGCGGTACATGTTGAGCAGAACACTATTGGTGTCGGATGCTCCCGGGAGTTTTTCGTCCAGCAAATTCATGCCCATTACGCCGGCAAGAAGACTTAAAACGGCTAGTACTGTGCCAAAGAGGGCAAAACCAAGGGCCCACTTATTCAAGCGCTGAGCCGAACGAGTCTGTTGCTGTTCCTCGCGCGCATTGATATAAGCGACGATGTCTTGGAGTTCCTGTCGAAATCCCTGATACATCTGCGGCAAGCGCAGTTCACGCCGCCACATGTCAAAAAGTTCGATGCCTTGCTCCTGCGGGGTGATTGCATCAAACCAGTAGGTTTGCGTGAACGCGATGAAGTTGGCTTCGATTTGCTCAAACGTTTTTGCATCGAGTTCAGCCGGTCTCCCATCTGTGTCATAGGGCGACAGATCGGCTAGGCGGCGGGAGGCGACGAGCAGGGCGGCCT
>JAKLLI010000205.1 GCA_023150195.1 Azonexus sp. | reverse complement strand
CATCACCTCCTTGCGACTGGGTGGCATCGTCGGCCAGCATGAAGTGATTTTCGGCTTTCCTTACCAGACCGTGCGTCTGGTTCACAACTCGATCCGGCGCGAAGCCTTTGGTACCGGCGCCGCCTTCGCCGTCGAGCAATTGCTCCAGCAGCCCCCCGGTTTCTACACCTTCGAGCAGTTGCTGTACAAGGTCATGCTGGCACAGTTGCAAGGTGAGGTCAGCCTGTCAGAAGTTTCCCGGGATTCATCCGCCCCTGCGGATCAATCGCCAGCTTGATACGACGCATGAGGTCCATTTCGACCCCGGATTTGTAGCGCAGGATTTCTTCGCGTTTCAACTGCCCCAGGCCATGCTCGGCGGAAATGGTGCCGTTGAGCGCGTGGACCGCATCATGCACGATGCGGTTGACGTCTCCCTGACAGGCCATGAAATCCGCGTTATCCCCGGCCAGCGGGCGGGACAGGTTGTAATGCAGATTGCCATCCCCCAGATGCCCAAAGGCGACCACCCGGATTCCCGGAAACGCAGCGGACAATTGCGCATCGACCCGGGACAGGAAAGTCGGCACCTGCGACACCGGCACGGCGATATCGTGTTTGATGCTCAAGCCTTCGATTTTCTGGGCTTCGGAAATCGATTCGCGCAGCGCCCACAAACTGGCAGCCTGCGTGGCCGAGGTGGCCAGCGTGCCATCGAGCACGGCCCCGGCGTCCAGTTGCTCGCCCAGCCAGACCTCGACCTCGACATTCGTCGCCCCGGAAAACTCCGCCAGCACGTACCACGGACTGGTCGCGCCGGGTCGGCGAGCCCCGGGCATGTGTTGCAGCACCAAGCCCAGCGCCACCTCAGAGACCAGTTCGAAGGCGGTCAACTGGGCGTCAAAGCGGGATTTTGCTGCATTCAGGACGTCGACCGCAGCCGCCGGTGAAGCGACATTCAACCAGCAGGTTGTCTGGGGTGCGGGCAGCGGAAAGAGCTTGAGCACAGCCGCGGTGATGATGCCCAGCGTGCCCTCTGCACCGATGAACAGCTGTTTGAGATCGTAGCCGGTATTGTCCTTGCGCAGGCCGCGCAGGCCCTGCCAGACCTGGCCATCGGGCAGCACGACTTCCAGCCCCAGGGTGAGTTCGCGCGTGTTGCCGTAGCGCAGTACCTGAACACCGCCGGCATTGGTCGACAGATTGCCGCCGATCTGGCACGAACCTTCGGATGCCAGCGCCAGCGGGAACAGTCGGTTCACCGCCTGCGCTGCGGACTGAACTGCCGCCAGCGTACACCCCGCCTCAACGGAAATCGTGCTGTTATCGGCGTCGACCGCAAGAATCCGGTTCATGCGGCTGAGGCTGACAATCACCGCGCGCCCGGAATCATCCGGCGTCGCCGCGCCGCACAAACTGGTGTTGCCCCCCTGCGGCACGATCACCGCACCCGCCTCGGCGCAGGCGCGCACCACTGCCGCCACTTCCTCGGTATTGCCGGGGCGGACAACGCATTGCGCCTGCCCGCGATAACGCCCCCGCCAGTCGGTCAGATAGGGCGCCAGATCAGCCGCTTCGGTCAGCACCTGCGCGGCGCCGACCACCTGGGCCAAACGGGAAATCAGATCAGGCGATGCGGGCGTAGAGGTCATGGTGGTCGGCGTCAATCACTTCGACCTTGAGGAAATCGCCCGGCTGGGCATCGAAGTGACCATCGATGTAAACCAGGCCATCAATTTCCGGGGCATCCGCCTTGGAGCGGGCAATCGTCCCTTCTTCATCGACCTCGTCGACCAGCACCTCGATCACGGTATCAATCTTGGCCGCGAGCTTTTCAGCAGAAATATCTTCCTGCACCTGCATCAGCCAGCGGCGGCGATCTTCGCGCACATCTTCAGGCAGGATCAGGCCCAGATCATTGGCGGCAGCCCCTGCCACCGGCGAATAGGCAAAGGCGCCCACACGATCCAGACGGGCGTCTTCCAGGAACTGGATGAGCATGTCGAAATCTTCCTCGGTTTCGCCGGGGAAGCCGGTGATGAAGGTCGAGCGGATGACGATTTCCGGGCAGATCGAGCGCCATTTGGCGATGCGCTCCAGCGTGTTTTCTGCCGAGGCTGGCCGCTTCATGGCCTTGAGAATCTTTGGGCTGGCGTGCTGGAAGGGCACATCCAGATAGGGCAGGATCTTGCCTTCGGCCATCAGCGGAATGACGTCGTCGACCGAGGGATACGGATACACATAATGCAGGCGCACCCAGATGCCAAACTGCGCCATCGCCTCGCAAAGTTCCTTGAGGCGCGTTTTCACCGGCTTGCCGCCCCAGAACCCGGTGCGATATTTCAGATCGACCCCGTACGCCGAGGTGTCCTGCGAAATCACCAGCAGTTCCTTGACGCCGGCACGCGCCAGATTTTCGGCTTCGGCCAGCACATCGCCCACCGGCCGGGACACCAGCGGACCGCGCAGCGACGGAATGATGCAGAAGGTGCAGCTGTGGTTGCAGCCTTCGGAAATCTTCAGATAAGCAAAATGATCCGGCGTCAGGCGCACGCCCTGCGGCGGCACCAGATCGGTATACGGATCGTGCGGTTTGGGCAGATGCTGGTGCACATAGCCCATCACTTCGTCCGCCGCATGCGGACCGGTCACCGCCAGCACCGACGGGTGGGTGCTCTGCACGATGTCGCCCTTGGCGCCCAGACAGCCGGTGACGATGACCTTGCCGTTTTCCGCCAGTGCCTCGCCGATGGCATCCAGCGACTCTTCGACGGCAGCGTCGATAAAGCCGCAGGTATTGACGATGACCAGATCGGCATCGTCGTAATTGGGCGAAAGGTGATAACCCTCGGCGCGCAGCTTGGTCAGGATACGTTCGGTATCGGAGCCGGCTTTCGGGCAGCCGAGGGATACAATGCCGACGGTCGGCACTTTGAGATCATTCGTCATTCAATGGAACCTTGTTCGGCAGAGCCGGCGAGCAAAAGGCGTATTTTACCGGGAGAATCAAGCAGAAAAATCGCCGGGCAATCGCTCAATCGAACGCCTGAGGGCCTCGAAACATCGCCGGTCAATGGCCGTGTCCAGATTATCCGCCATCATTTCCAAAGTCCGGCCGACCGGAATCGCACCGCGATAGGGTCGCTCAGCCGTAATGGCGTCAAATATTAACCCGGCAATCCAATAGATTCATTATGCAGCATATTGAATTTTCCGGTGTTTGAAATAAGACATAACCCGTGTTGGGCGATTTTGTATTTTCATCATGGCACCTCGCACCTTTGATTCCAGTTCGTCCCGATTTCTGGCAGGTTTTCCACCATGAACCAAGGCCTTCAAGTCGCAATTCAGATACTCGTCCGGGTTCAGCTCCGGTGAATAGGCGGGCAAAAAGAACAGCTCAATGTGCTCCGCGTGCTTCTTCAGCCACTCCCGTACCTTGTTGCTGTGATGCACCCGCAAGTTGTCCAGTATCAAGAACACCTTGCGACCGGCATCCCTGACAAGGCGTGCCAGGAATCGAATCAGTACAGGCGCTGTCATCGTTTCCCGATACAGCATGAACCGGACTTTCCCCTGATTGGTCACCGTGGAAATCATATTGGTGGCAAACCGGCTACCAGGGACCCGTTGCACAGGTGTTTTTCCCGCAGGGGCATAGCTCCGACCGTGTTGGCAGTCGCTACGGACTCCCGTTTCGTCGCCCCAGTGAATTTCCGCACCCTCTTCCTTCGCTCGCGCAGCAATCGCCGGATAACTCTCCTTGAGCCACGCCTCAACCAGTTCTGGCTTCTGCTCGTAGGCCTTCTTCAGCGGCTTCTGCGGCGTAAAGCCCCAGCGCTTGAGATACTCTCCCACTGTCCGAATCGGCATCTCGATCTTGAAGCGACGATGGATCAACTCTTGAACGGCTGCCCGTGTCCACAGGGCAAAGGACAGCTTGAGTTGGTCCGGCATCTTCTCGCTGATCAACTGTTGTACCGCCCACTCCTGCTCCACGCTCAGGGTGCGGCGCTCTCCAACCTCCGTGCCGCGTTTGCCGCCTTCCACCGCAGACTTCAGACCTTCTGCCTGATAACGCGACCACCAGTACTGGACCGTGCGGGGATGTACCCCAACCGTCTCACCAATCTCGGAAAACTCGCGTCCGTTCATTCGCATCCGAAGCGCTATCTTGCGCTTCTCCTTTTGTTGCTCAGGGCTGAGCTTGCGGGCATCTTCTTTTTCCATGTCGTAATCATATCAAAATGCCCTGTCTATTTGCCGGGTTAATA
>JAKLLI010000204.1 GCA_023150195.1 Azonexus sp. | reverse complement strand
CTATGGCACAGGTTATTGGCCGCATGGAGGCTATAGCCGCTGATACCGGCTGCGCCATTGTGTTTCTGCATCACGCCAACAAAAGCGCGGCGATGGCTGGTGCTGGCGATCAGCAGCAGGCCAGCCGTGGATCATCGGTGCTGGTCGATAACATCCGATGGCAGTCATATCTATCGGGCATGACTCAGGCAGAGGCAGAGGAATGGGGCGTTGATGACGGGCAGCGTGGGTACTTCGTCCGCTACGGCGTCAGCAAAGCAAACTACGGGGCACCATTTAAGGAGTGTTGGTTCAGACGACATGATGGTGGTGTTCTCAAGTCGGCGGCACTTGAACGGCAGAAACGCCAGACGCCCGCAAAGCTGAAATCCGTAGCGAGGGGCAGCAATGACAACTGGTAACCAGGTCGCCCCGACCAGTACGGCATTGCAGGCTCGGGTGATGATCTATCAACCAAGCCAGCGCCCACGGGAAAGTGCGGGGCAGTGGATAGAGACCGGCTTTGGTCGATGCCGCGTAACCGGCAGGCTTGGACAGCGTCATGCCGATATTGTGGAATCCATTCTGTATCTGGCGGAACGCCGCCGCGAAATATCTGACGGCGGCATCGAGCTGCTAATTGACCCGGCGAAGCTGCGCCGGATGTTATCCGATCACCAGTACAGCCACGACCGCATCAAGAAATTGCTTATTGATCTGCGCGCGGCCACGGTAGAAATTGTGACGCCGGAAATGGAGCGGAGTGGTGACAGCATCATTGGTGGTCTGATCGATCACGTTATTCCATCACCCATGACCCGCCGCGACCCTCTCACCGGCGGCGAGCGTCATTTGTGGCGTGTTCGGCTGGGAGTAGCCCTCGTAATGCTGCTGGAACGGGATTTATCGTTGTACTACCCGCCAGCTCCCATCGCTCGGCTGCAACATGGGGTTAGTCAGGCCATTGCACGGCACGTACTCACCCATAAGCACGACCCGGCTGGCGGCTGGCATCTGGACACGCTGATTCGCGCCGTGAGCGGTGAGGCTGTCAAAAGCATGACGCTGCGCAATTTTCGGCGGCGTCTGAAGGACGATGCCATCGGATTGCTCGAAATCGGTATTGAGATAGACGCCACAGATAGGGTGAAGCGTGTCACAGCGGCCCGATAGCGTGCTATATCGGCCCGAGGGCGTGTCACAGCGGCCCGGAAGCGTGCCGCAGCGGCCCGATTTCTTGCGTTTCTTGCAGGATATTCAGGATGTTTCAGCATATTCAGGCGGTGTAACCGCCCGCTTAAGGCGGGCGCTTGCACCTTGTCGAACAAGCACGCGATGTGTTGCAGAATTGGCCGGAGGCCGATGGTTGTATGCCACGAAACGAAGGGGTCGCTTCAAATCTTCGCTTCAGGGGGCATGGCTTATCTCTTGGCGTTCAACTTGGTATTTTCGAGTGAGTGGAAAGTCGAAGGAAAGTGTTTGTTTCGTACCGTGTAAAGCGGAGGGAAATCGATTGGAAAGTCCAGTTTTATCGTGGTTTCAGCGCGATTCCGCAGATTGTGCGGCGATTGCAAGGCAATTGCAGATAAATAGCGATGAAATAGCGGTGGATTCCAATTTTGATACATGTAGAAAACACGGCTGTGATGCGGGCAGGATGTGTGAAGTAGGCCCACCCGCGCAGCGGGCGTACCTCTTCACTGGTCCTTATTCGCGCCGGGCGGCACTCAACGGGCATCCTGCTCTGCGAGGCCGGCCAGCTACCGCTGGCACAACCGGGATTGAAAAATAAGGGCTGAGAACAGAATCACCGAAGCCCGGGCATAAGTGCCAAGGGCGATACCGACTAGCTGGTGGCGTAGCTTTTCCGATGACAACGACGCCAAGAGCAAGCATGCGTTTGTTCTTGGCCCGGCCATTCATTCAATCGTTCATCGGAGCTACGACCATGAAGCACACCCGAGTTCCGCAGTTCAGAGCTAAAAATCGCGGTTTTTTGCCGTGGGCACCCAATAGAATCAATAACTTGGCGATCAAGATCTAAAAGCGCATGTAGTGGCACGTTGTTTCCGGTTTGGCCTTTATTTAAAATGATCGAATCCGGTGTATAGTGCGGGCATGTATGTCAAAGTTACTCGCTCCGGTCCGCGTCGCTACGTCCAGCTTGTCGAGTCCTTTCGGGACGACGAAGGCAAGGTAAAGCAGCGCACGATTGCCACCCTCGGTCGGCTTGACCAGATGGATGGCGCGCTCGACTCGGTCATCGGTGGATTAATGAAGGTGACCGGACGGGAAATGCCCGGTCGCGCAACACCACCGAGTGTGACGTTTGAATCTGCCCGGGCATTGGGCGATCTATGGGCGCTGCAAGAGTTGTGGGCGACGCTGGGTTTCTCCGAACTGGCCCGTACGTTTGGCAAGACGCGCCACCAGATTGATGTTGAAGCCTTGATTCGGGTGATGGTGTTCAACCGGCTGTGCGATCCCGAGTCGAAATTGGGCACGCTGCGCTGGCTGCAAACGGTGGCCTTCCCTGGGCTGGAGGCTGAGAGCATCACGCACGATCATTTGTTGCGCGCCATGGATGCGCTGGTCGATCAGCAGCCTGCCGTGGATGCCGTGGTCGCCAAGTTGCTGCGTCCCTTGATCGACCAGGAACTGTCGGTGGTTTTTTACGACATGACGACGATTCGCACCGATGGTGGCTCCGTTCAGGCTGGCGATGTCCGCCAATTCGGCATGGCGAAGGAAGGCCTCATCGCCCGCCAGGTCATGCTCGGTGTGGTTCAAACGGGTGATGGCCTACCGATTTACCACGAGGTGTTTGCCGGTAACACGGCGGAGTCGCCCACGCTGTTGCCGACCTTGAAGACGGTGCTTGAGCGCTTTCCCTCCATTCGCCGGGTGGTACTGGTTGCTGATCGGGGGCTGCTGTCTCTGGACAATCTCGACGCCCTGTCGGAAATCCGCCTGGAGAGCGGTGAGTTGCTCGAATTCGTGCTGGCCGTTCCAGGACGGCGGTACAGCGAGTTCGCCGAATTGCTCGCCAGCTTTCAGGCGCGGTGCGCCGAGGCCGAGCAGGAAGTCGTCGGTGAGTTGCCTTGGCGGAATTTGCGTCTGGTCGTCGCGCACAATCCCGAGGTTGCGAGAGAAACCCAGGCGTTGCGCCGGGAGCGTATTGAAACGCTGGAAGCACAGGCGAATGCGTGGGTCGGCAAGCTTGATGCGCAGGACGCTGGTGTCAAAGCCCGTGGCAAGAGGTTGTCCGACAGCGGTGCCAAGGCGCGGCTGTATCACGCGGTCAAGGACGCCCACTTGGCGAACATCATCCGCGTCGATTTGAAGAATGAGCTCTTTGCCTACGAGATTGACCACGATGCGCTGGCATTGGCCGAACTGATGGACGGCAAATTGCTGCTGGTGACCAATACGCCAGATTTATCGCCCCAAGGCGTGGTTGACCGCTACAAGTCGCTCGCCGATATCGAACGCGGTTTCCGGGTGCTGAAATCGGAAATCGAGATCGGCCCGGTGTTTCACCGATTGCCAAAACGGATCAAGGCGCACGCCGCGATCTGCTTCATGGCGCTGATTCTGTATCGCATCATGCGGCTCAAACTGAAGGCGGCGAATACCACGCTGTCACCCGAGCGTGCGCTTGAAAGCCTGCGCAAAATCCAGCGCCACCGCATCCAACTGGACGGCAATCAACCCGTCGAAGGCATCTCAACCATCACCAACGAGCAAGCCAACGTCTTTAATGCCCTCGGCGTCAGGAAACCCGCCGCCACACAGCAAATGTCTCTCTTGTAGTGGAGCGTTTTAAAACCGCCGTCAATAAAATCAATAGCTTGGCGAATTAACTGCGGAACTCGGGAGCACAAGCACATTCGTTTTTTAGCCGCTAAAACGGCCCTGGTTATCGGCTTGACCGTCGCCGGGTTTACGAACCCAGCGCATGCCGGTATTCCCGTCATCGACGGCACAAACCTGGCGCAAAACATCATGACGGCCATCGAGTCCGTGGCCCAGACGCTCAAACAGATCGAGCAATACCGGACGCAGTTGCAGCAGTACGAAAACATGCTGCAAAACACCGCCGCGCCGGCGGCCTACATCTGGGATCAGGCCCAGAGCACGATTAACTGCGAATTCCAGGCCAAGCTGGACACGGATTCCAGCGCAACCTGGACGGTGATTCCAACGGAAGCTGGACACCGATTCCAAGGCAAGCTGGACAGTTGGAAGCGTTAGCGTAGGACGCGGGGTAACCGTGGC
>JAKLLI010000203.1 GCA_023150195.1 Azonexus sp. | reverse complement strand
TCGGCATGTTCGAAAGTAACGGCCGGACATGCTCGGCAACCTCGATTCCCTTGTACGCGACCACAGCATGCTCCCGATTGGATTGAATTGTTCCTCGGGAGCAAAGGACATGCCCGAAAAATAGGGCATTTTTCTGCTGGCTTGGCCAAGTGATGCACCAAACGCAGGCGATACCAAAATGGCATGCACGCAAAATGTGCCATGCCTCGCGGTCGACCGTCAGCCGGGGCGTAAATTACGCCCTAGATTCAGAAAACCGTCATCGTGCTGAAACAATAGCGCAACAAAATGATGGACTTGAGGCCTATACTTGAGAACTTGCTTTCGGAGCACGCGCGATGATTTTCGATCCCCACAACCCCCGCTTTCCTGCTGACAATTACCTGAATCGCGAGGTCGGATTGCTGGCATTCAACCGGCGGGTCATGGCGCAAGCGGCCGACGAGCGGATGCCGCTGCTCGAGCGCCTGCGCTTTTTGTGCATCGTTTCCAGCAATCTGGACGAGTTCTTTGAAATCCGCGTCTCCGGCCTCAAGGAGCAAATTCGCGCCTTGACGTCGACCGCCACCATTGACGGCAAGACGGCACAGGAAACCTTCCGCCTGGTGTCGGCCGAAGCCCACGCCATCGTCAACGAGCAATACCAGTTGCTGAACGAAGTGATTCTGCCCGCGCTGGCCGAACAAGGCATCCGCTTCCTGCGGCGTTCAACCTGGAACGAAGCGCAGCGTGAATGGATTCGGGAATATTTCCTGCGCGAGATGGTGCCGGTGCTGACGCCGATCGGACTCGACCCGTCCCATCCTTTCCCGCGCGTCCTCAACAAGAGCCTGAACTTTGCCGTGGAACTGGAAGGCAAGGATGCCTTCGGACGCAGTTCCAATATTGCCATCGTGCAGGCACCGCGCGTCTTGCCGCGCGTCATCCGCTTGCCGGAAGAACTGGGTGGGGTCGAATACAGCTTCGTGTTTCTGTCTTCCATCCTCCATGAATTTGTCGGCGAGTTGTTCACGGGCATGACGGTGCTGGGTTGCTATCAGTTCCGCGCCACCCGGAATTCCGATCTGTTCGTGGATGAAGAAGAAGTCACCAACTTGCGCACCAAGTTGCAGGGCGAATTGCCGCAGCGCCATTTCGGCAACGCCGTCCGGCTGGAAGTCGCCGACAACTGCTCGCCAGCGATCACCGAATTCCTGCTCACGCAATTCGGACTGCGTCCGGAAGACCTTTACCGGGTCAATGGGCCGGTGAATCTGGTGCGCCTGATGCAGGTGCCGGACTGGGTAGATCGCCCGGAATTGAAATTTGGCCCTTACCTGCCCGGTAGCCCCAAAGGGCTCGCCAAGGGCGTGGGGATTTTCGACAGCATCCGCAAGGGCGATATCCTCCTTCACCATCCCTACCAATCGTTTTCGCCGGTCATTGAACTGCTGAGCCAGGCCGCCGTCGATCCTGCTGTGGTCGCGATCAAGATGACGGTTTACCGCACTGGCACTGATTCGGTGCTGATGCAATCCTTGCTCGCCGCAGCACAAAAAGGCAAGGAAGTGACGGTGGTGGTGGAATTGATGGCCCGCTTCGACGAAGAAGCCAATATCGGCTGGGCGACCAAGCTGGAAGAAGTCGGCGCCCATGTGGTCTACGGCGTCGTGGGCTACAAAACCCACGCCAAGGCGCTGCTCATCGTGCGCCGCGAAGAAGGCCGTCTCAAGCGTTATGCCCACCTGGGCACCGGCAATTACCACCCACGCACGGCCCGACTGTATTCCGACTTTGGCTTGATGACGGCCAATGAGGAAATCACCCACGACGTTTCCGAGGTCTTCAAGCAGTTGACCGGACTCGGCAAGGCCCGCACCCTCAAACATCTGTGGCAGGCCCCGTTCACGCTGCAACCCAATGTTGTTGCCGCCATTCAGGCCGAGGCGGAAACCGCCCGCCATGGCGGCAAAGGCCGCATCGTGGCCAAGATGAATTCGCTGGTCGAGCGCGAGGTGATCAATGCGCTCTACGAAGCCTCGCAAGCCGGGGTTGAAATCGACCTGATCGTGCGCGGCGTCTGCATGTTGCGTCCCGGGGTTCCCGGCCTCTCGGACAAGATTCGTGTGCGTTCGATTATCGGTCGTTTCCTGGAACATCACCGGGTGATGTATTTCTACGCTGGCGGCAAGGAACATGTTTACCTCTCTTCCGCCGACTGGATGGACCGCAACTTCTTCAAGCGCATCGAACTGGCCTTCCCCATTCTCGATCCGAAACTGAAGAAACGGGTGATCACCGAAGGGCTGAAGTTCTACCTGGCCGACAACCAGCAAGGCTGGGAAATGAACAGCCAGGGGCACTACCAGCGCCGTCGTTCCTCGCGCAGCAAGCCGCACAATGCGCAGGGCGAGCTGATGGTGACACTGGGTAGCTGAGTCCGGGAAACGCCTTGGGACAGGGGGCCGTGGCGCCCTCTGTAACCCAGGTCACAGACCTCTGGCGCAGTATCTCCGACAATGCGTGCCGGATCGCAGCCGCGATCCCGTTCCTGTTTTTGGAGTTGCCACGATGAACCGTTCCATCCCCCTGTTATCCGCCCTGCTGCTGTCGTGTTTTGCCACCGCCAGTCATGCCGAGGGCCTGCGTTTCCTGCCCGGCCTCGACGCCGGCTTCAAATTTGAACCCAGCCTCGCGTTGACCGCTGGCGTCGCGCACGCGACCGGTGCCGCCGACAACGCAGTGGGCATCTACGGGATCGATGTCAACATGAATTGCGGCCTGATCCAGACGCCGGACAATCGCATCCGCACCCATGTCCAGATCAACCGCATTGACCAATCCGGTCTGCAAGCCACCAGCGTCGAACTGTCGCCCCGCTACACCCTGCCGCTGGGCAAGGGCTTTTCTTTCGGTGCCGGCCCGGCACTGGCCTGGGTGCATGCCGACAGCGGCCTGGGCGGCAAAGACCTGTTCGGCTACGGTGCCGCCGCCGGTTTCAGCTTCCGCAAGGGCCACTATTACTCCGGTCTGGACCTGCGTTACCTGAACACCGAAGAACGCGGTCAAACGCAATTGGAACAAGTGGCCTTGCAGGCCAAGGTCGGCATCAACTTCTGATGCCGCGGGCGGTGGCGGTGAGAATGGCCCCGCCGTGCTTAACCCACCGCTTCGATGAATTGCTGGCGGGCAGCGATAAGCGCTGCCCGTCCGCCATCATCCGTGACCAGCCCGTCGTTGATGGCAAAAAAGGCATCGAAGGCAGCGATCACCCGCTCCCGTTCGACCAGCCGTTTCCCCTTGGTTTCCGGCGCTTGTGCCGGCACATCCAGCGGCCGCAAGACGGCATAGCGTGGAATGATTCGCTGCCCACCGGTTTCACCGGCGGCGGTCAACGGCCCGGTTTTGACATAAACCACACCTTCATACTCAAAGCGCGCCCCGATGGCGAGATGCTGTAATTTCATCGCGTCACCGTAACCAGGCAGCTGCCGCCACGCCAAGGCAGAGCATCATGCCTGCCAACAGCCAGCCCACCGTGCGCCTCAGGCCATCGAGCCGTCCCACCAGTTGCGCCTGCTGTTCCGCCAGCGCACGGATCAACTCACTGGAGGCCACCATCTCCGCCTCCAGATCGGCGACCCGCGCCTGCAGTTGCGCCAGGGAATCCGGGGCCTCGCTGGCCGGTTGCGCTTTACCCACCCGCTGCCACAGTTTCTTGGCGCCCTCCGCCACTGCGGGTGCCCGGGCAATCACCTCACCCCAGGGCACATTCGACAATATCGTCATCCAGCTCACGGCCAACCTCACTCGAAAATTGCTCGTCGATGGTTATAACACAGGCACTAGCACAGCCAAGTACCGCAAAAACCCCTTCAAAACTCGCGACAAAGCGCTGTCCGGCGTAACATGCCGCCTTTCCTTTTTCAAAAAGTGCTTTTCTGCCATGTCGACCGCATCCGCCTGCCCCCAATGCACCTTAGAAAACACCTATCCGGACGGCAGCAATTTTGTCTGCGCCGACTGCGGCTTCGAGTGGCCGCAAGCGGATAACGCTGCCGAAGACGAAGGCGAGCGCATCGTCAAGGATGCCAATGGCAATGTACTGGTCAGCGGCGACAGCGTGGTGAGAAGTGGTTCCGCAAATCAGGACATTCGGTTAAGTGAAATCTCTGCTTCAATGGGCGATGGAAATCGCCTGCCAAGGAGCAGAAAGCATGAGAAGACCCCGCCGCAACCACACAGCCGCGTTCAAGGCCAAAGTGGCGATCGCCGCCCT
>JAKLLI010000202.1 GCA_023150195.1 Azonexus sp. | reverse complement strand
TTCCCGGGTTTTGGCCGGCAAATTGACCCTGTTGCGGGCAGGGCTGTCTGCCTAAGATGCCGCTAGTTTCATTTCATGAGCAGACACCGTGCAGCATTCGCGACGCCAATTTCTTGCAGCCGCGCCCCGCGGTCAGGGAAATCCGCTGCGTCCGCCCTGGGCAATTGCGGAAGCTGCCTTTTTGCGAACTTGTACGCGCTGTCACGCCTGTATCGAAAACTGCGCCACGGGCCTGTTGACCGTCGGTGGCGGCGCTTATCCGGAAGCGGTATTCCGGCACAATGCCAGTACGCATCACTGCAATTTCTGCGGCGAGTGTGTCCGCCAGTGTCCAAGCGCGGCGCTCTTGACGGATGGCGCCGCCAGGCCGTGGCCAGTCGTCGCCGTGATTGGTGATGCCTGTCTGACGCAGCACGGTGTGGTCTGCCATACCTGCCGCGAATCCTGTGATGTGGAAGCGATCGGTTACACCGTGGTGGGTGGCGGCATGCAGGTGCCGCAAATCGACGCCGAGCGTTGCAGCGGCTGCGGTGAATGCCTGACCGATTGCCCGACACAAGCGATCCGGATGCATCGCGAAACTCCCCATTCCCTTTCTCTTAGAGGTGTTGCATGAATATTTCCAGTGTCATCGTCATTCCCCATCCTGACCGGGTCAACGGCGTTGCCGAGGCACTCGCCGCCTTGGACGGCGTGGAAGTGGCCGTGGTGTCGCCCGAGGGGAAGATCATCGTCACCATCGAAACCGATGGCGACCGCGAAACCATTCAGTCATACGAAGTGATCAGCCAGCTCGACGGCGTGATGTCCGCCTCGATGGTTTATCACCAGAAAGAAAACGAACCGGAAGTTGAAATCTCATTGGCGGCCTAAGCCGGCTGGCACAAACCGCATCGATAAGGAGGTCTGAAATGTCTGTATTCAAATTGACTCGCCGCGAATTCATCAAGAGCAATGCGGTCGCTGCAGCGGCAGTGACAGCAGGCGTTGCCGCACCCGGCACCGTGCTGGCGCAAGCCAAGGGTGGCGATGGCGTGCGCTGGGACAAGGGCGTTTGCCGTTACTGCGGTACCGGCTGTGGCGTACTGATCGGGGTCAAGGACGGCCGGGTGGTGGCGACCCAGGGTGACCCGGATGCCCCGGTCAACAAGGGCCTGAACTGCGTCAAGGGCTATTTCCTGTCCAAGATCATGTACGGCAAGGACCGGCTGACCGAGCCGCTGCTGCGCATGAAGGATGGCAAGTTCGACAAGAACGGCGAATTCCAGCCGATTTCCTGGGACAAGGCCTTCGACATCATGGCCGATAAGGTCAAGGAAACCCTGAAGAATCCGGCGCAAGGCCCGGCGGGTGTCGCCATGTTTGGCTCGGGTCAATGGACCATCTGGGAAGGCTACGCCGCCGTCAAACTGATGAAGGCCGGTTTCCGCTCCAACAGTATCGATCCCAATGCACGTCACTGCATGGCCTCGGCCGTGGCCGGCTTCATGCGGACCTTCGGGATCGATGAGCCGATGGGCTGTTACGACGACATGGAACACGCCGATGCCTTCGTGCTCTGGGGTTCCAACATGGCGGAAATGCACCCCATCCTGTGGTCGCGGATCACCAACCGTCGCCTGACTGCCAAGCACGTCAAGATTCACGTGCTGTCCACCTTCAGCCACCGATCCTGCGAACTGGCCGACAACGAGCTGATCTTCAGTCCGCAATCCGATCTGGCGATCCTGAATTACATCTGTAACTACATCATCCAGAACAAGGCAGTGAATCAGGAGTTCGTGAAGAAGAACGTGAACTTCTTCAAGGGCGTGACCGACATCGGTTACGGCCTGCGTCCGGATCATCCGCTGGAAAAAGTAGCCATGAACAATGGCTACACCGGTGCCGATGGCAAGCCGAAGGGCGATCCGAATGCGCATTCGCCGATCAGCTTCGACGATTTCGCCAAGTTCGTCTCCGAATACACGCTGGACAAGGCACACGAAATTTCCGGTGTGCCCAAGGACAAGCTGGAACTGCTCGCCAAGACCTATGCCGATCCCAAGACCAAGGTTTGTTCCTACTGGACCATGGGCTTCAACCAGCACACGCGCGGCACCTGGGCGAACAACATGATCTACAACGTTCACCTGCTGCTGGGCAAGATTTCCGAGCCGGGCAACGGGCCGTTCTCTCTCACCGGTCAGCCCTCCGCTTGCGGTACCGCTCGCGAAGTCGGCACCTTTGCCCATCGCCTGCCGGCCGACATGGTCGTGATGAACCCGAAACACCGCGAAAAAGCCGAGCACATCTGGAAACTGCCGGAAGGCACCATTCCACCGAAGCCGGGCTACCACGCCGTGCTGCAGTCGCGCATGCTCAAGGACGGCAAGATCGGTTTCTACTGGACCTCAACCACCAACAACATGCAGGCCGGCCCCAATGTGAATGGCGAAATCTATCCGGGCTGGCGCAATCCCAAGGCCTTCGTGGTGGTCTCCGATGTCTATCCGACCGTGTCCGCGATGTCCGCCGACCTGATTCTCCCCTGCGCCATGTGGATGGAAAAGGAAGGCATGTTCGGGAACGCCGAGCGCCGCAGCCAGATCTGGCGTCAGCAGGTGAAGGCACCGGGGCAGGCAAAATCCGACCTGTGGCAGTACATGGAGTTCTCCAAGCGCTTCAAGGTCGAGGATGTGTGGCCGGCTGATCTGCTGGCCAAGGCGCCGGAACTCAAGGGCAAGACCCTCTACGAAGTGCTGTATCTGAACGGTCAGGTCAACCAGTTCGCCAAGGCAGAAACCGCCACGGTCAACGCCCATGCCTGGGCCAATTACACCAATGATGAATCGGATGCCTTTGGCTTTTACGTGCAAAAGGGATTGTTCGAGGAATATGCCGCCTTCGGTCGTGGCAAGGCACACGATCTGGCGCCGTTCGACACCTACCACAAGGCCCGCGGCCTGCGTTGGCCGGTGGTCAATGGCAAGGAAACGCTGTGGCGCTTCCGCGAAGGCTACGATCCCTACGTCAAGGCCGGTGAAGGCGTTCGCTTCTATGGTCAGGCCGACGGCAAGGCCAAGATTTTTGCGCTGCCGTACCAGCCCGCCGCCGAAATGCCGGACAAGGATTACGACTTGTGGCTGTGCACCGGTCGTGTGCTGGAACACTGGCATACCGGTTCGATGACTCGCCGTGCGCCGGAACTGTACAAGGCCTTCCCGGATGCCGTGGTGTGGATGCACCCGGAAGACGCGGAAAAGCGGGGTATCAAGCGCGGCGATGTCGTCAAGGTGGCGACCCGTCGCGGCGAAATCGAACTGCGCGTCGATACCAAGGGCCGCAACAAGCCGCCCAAGGGCCTGGTCTTCATTCCCTTCTTCGACGAACACCGTTTGGTTAACAAGCTGACGCTGGATGCGACTTGCCCGATCTCGAAAGAGACCGATTACAAGAAGTGTGCAGCCAAGGTCTGGAAAGCCTGATTCATTCGATAAAGGAGCAGTCCGGCAGGCAGGTTGATTGCAGGGGGCAGTGACCTGCCGGCTGGCACAAACATCATGGAAAAGACAGCAAAACCCAAAGGGCTGGCACGTCGCCAGTTCTTTATCGACACTGCACGCATGGCGTGTGGTGTTGGTCTGCTTGGGGTCGGGCTGGGTCTCTACGCGCGTCACGCAACGGCTTTGCCCCCAGCCGCCATTCGACCGCCAGGCGCCTTGCCGGAAACCGATTTTTCGGCGGCCTGCATTCGCTGTGGCCTCTGCGTGCGCGATTGTCCCTACGACATCCTTCATCTGGCCAAACCGGAAGAGCCGATGTCGACCGGGACACCCTATTTCGTCGCACGGCAGGCGCCGTGCGAAATGTGCGAGGACATTCCCTGCGTCAAGGCCTGCCCGACCGGGGCACTGGATCATTCCCTGACGCAGATCGAAAAGGCAAAAATGGGACTGGCGGTGCTGGTCGACCATGAAACCTGCCTGAATTACCTGGGCCTGCGTTGCGACATCTGTTACCGCGTCTGCCCGGTCATCGACAAGGCCATCACGCTGGAACCGGTCAACAACGAGCGGACCGGCAAACATACGCTGTTCATCCCGGTGGTGCATTCGGATCACTGTACCGGCTGTGGCAAGTGCGAAAAGGCCTGCCCCACCGAAGTGGCTTCCATCAAGGTGTTCCCGATGTACATGGCCAAGGGTGCCTTGTCGTCGCACTATCGGCTGGGTTGGGTGGAGAAGGAAAAGGCGGGCGGCAGTCTGGTTGCGCCGGATGCCGATCATCAATACA
>JAKLLI010000201.1 GCA_023150195.1 Azonexus sp. | reverse complement strand
GGATGCCGTGTCACCGCTCAAGGAAGAGGCCTTGTCAGCGGAAAGCAAACCAGTGGAAAACGTTGCCAATGCGGATGCCAAGGGTCAGAAAAAATCGTCCAAACCGGCGGTTGACCGCCTGGTCACCATCATGCTCGACGCCGGGCATGGCGGCGAGGATCCGGGGGCGGTCGGCAAGCGCGGGACCTACGAAAAGGACGTGACGCTGGCAGTCGCCAAGCGCCTCAAAGCCAAGATCGATGCCGAGCCGAACATGCGGGCGGTGTTGACCCGTGATGGCGATTATTTTGTGCCCCTGAATGTCCGCGTCCAGAAGGCGCGGCGCATTCAGGCCGATCTGTTCATGTCGATTCATGCAGATGCCTGGATCAAACCGGATGCCCGTGGTTCGTCTGTCTTCGTCCTCTCGGAAAAAGGGGCTTCTAGCACCCAGGCCCGTTTGCTGGCGCAAAAGGAAAACAGCGCCGATCTGATTGGTGGTGTGAATATCGCCAGCAAGGACATGTTCCTGGCCAAGACGCTACTGGATCTCTCCCAGACGGCAACGATCAACGACAGCATCAAGCTGGCCAAATATCTGCTCGGTGAGTTGGGGGGGGTCAACCATCTGCACAAAGCCGATGTGGAGCAGGCCGGTTTCGCGGTACTCAAAGCCCCGGACATTCCGTCTGCGCTGGTTGAAACGGCCTTTATTTCCAATCCGGATGAAGAGTTGCGACTGGCGGATGAGGGCTATCAGGACAAGCTGGCCGACGCGATGCTGCGTGGCATTCGGCAATATTTCATCAAACACCCGCCTGGTCCCAAGGCGCGTTTGGCGCAGTTGGGCTGAGTCTTAAAAGAGTTCGACCTCGCCCTTGGCGATTTCCTTGGCTTCGATCGAGCCCGCTTCGATCAGGGCCTCGTAGCAGTCAACGCGGTTACGGCCGTGGCGTTTGGCGTAATAGAGGGCTTCATCGGCACGGTCGATGACATCGGTGGGGGTGTCATTGGGCATCAGGCGGCTGAAACCGACACTGACGGTGACATGGCCGACACGGCTGAACACGGTTTTTTCCACTTCGCTGCGGAAGCGTTCCAGCGTCATTTGTGCCGATGCCTGATCGGTGGGCTGGAGCAGGGCGATGAATTCCTCGCCACCAAAGCGGAACAACTGGTCGTCAAAGCGGAAGGCGTGGCGCATGACCTGGGCCAGCATGATCAGCACTTCGTCACCCATCAAGTGCCCGTGGTTGTCGTTGATGGACTTGAAATGGTCAATGTCGCATACCGCCAGCCAGTGATTGCCACTGCCGGTGCTGCTGCGCCGTGCGCGTGATTGCTCCCCGCCAACCAGCGCATCGGACGCTGCCTGGCCCAGGAGTTCGAACAAATGCTTGTCGAAGGTCTTGCGGCTGGCCAGCCCGGTCAGGGTGTCTGCTTCGCCGTAATCGAGCAGGGCGATGTGATTGCCGAAATATTCGATCAGCCCCATCAGGGCCACGCGCTGATCCGAGGAAAATTCATCGCTGAGCTGCAAGTCGATGAGATAAATCGGTTCGTCCATGCGCATCACCGGAAATACGATGCGATGACTGCCGTCCGGCAGAAAGTCGATGACCGAGGAACGCTCACGGCGGCATTGGTTGAGCAGGGCGTCCCGCTCGATGGGATTGCAGAAGCGACGGTCCGGCAGGTAGGCATTGCGCAGGTAGGGGCCGTGTTCCCCGTGGCCGGCACAGGCATACACCACGGTGCGGAATTTGCCGGCGTAGCAGCGGTAAATCACCAGTTCTCGGGGAGAGAACATGTCCATCAGGGCATCCACCATGGCCGCATTGATTTCCGTGCGATCGCGCCGCGCGGAAATTCGGACAACGTGTGAGATCAGCTCCAGCATGAGGAGGGCCTGTGCGGATAAGATTGGTTGATTATATCAAATCTGTTATTTTCGTGCCTTGTTGAGCACGACCTGCATTTTGAAGCGATACGGGTTGCGGGTGCCCCCGTTATAATCTCACGCTTTTTTCGCCCGTCACTTTTCATGCGCGTGTTACGCGGCTTCTCGCGGCCGGTTTCCTCTCCTGTGGTTTTGGCTATCGGTAATTTCGATGGCGTGCATCTGGGTCATGCGGCGCTGGTGCAGGCCATGGGCCGGCATGCCGAGGCGGATGGCCTGACGCCGACGGTCTTGAGCTTCGAGCCGCATCCGCGCGAATTCTTTGCGCCACAGTCGGCGCCCGCCCGCTTGTCGACCCTGCGCGAGAAGCTTGAACTGCTGGCCGCCTGTGGCGTTGAGCAAGCGATGATCTGTCCGTTCAATGCCGCCTTTGCCGAACTGTCTGCTGATGAATTTATTCAGCGCATCCTCGTTGATGCCTTGCGTGTACGCCAGCTCATGATTGGCGATGATTTTCGCTTTGGCCGGGGGCGCAGCGGGGATTTTTCGACCTTGCAGCGCGCGGGGCAGCAGCAGGGGTTCGGTGTGACGGCCATGCCCAGCGTGATGGTCGACGGTGAGCGAGTGTCCAGTTCCGGGGTGCGGCGGGCGCTCGCCGCGGGCGACATGGCGCATGCTGCCCGCCTTCTTGGGCGGCCCTACATGATGGACGGTCAGGTGTCTCACGGGGACAAGATTGGCAGGCAATTGGGTTTTGCGACGGCCAACATTCGCATCAAGCACAACCCCTTGCCAATGACCGGCGTTTTTGCCGTGGAAGTGTCCGGCGTCGATGAGCGTCCGCTGCCCGGGGTGGCCAACCTCGGGATCCGGCCAACCGTCGGGGGAACACGGCCTTTGCTGGAAGTGCATCTGTTTGATTTCAATCGCGACATTTATGGCGCGCATCTTTCCGTTCGTTTCCTGCACAAGTTGCGCAACGAACAACGCTTTCCGAATTTCGATGCCCTCAAGGCGCAGATCGCGGCAGATGCCGTGGCTGCCCGGGCTTTTTTCTCGCTGTGAGCACGCAAAATGGCTGATTACAAACACACCCTGAACCTGCCGGATACGCCTTTCCCAATGCGTGGCGATCTGCCAAAACGGGAGCCGCAATGGGTTGCCGAGTGGCAGGAGAAAAAGCTGTATCAGAAGATTCGGGAAATCAGCGCCGGCCGGCCGAAATTCATTCTGCACGACGGTCCACCGTACGCGAATGGCGACATCCATATCGGTCATGCGGTCAACAAGGTCTTGAAGGACATTATTGTTCGCTCGAAAACGCTGGCCGGTTTTGATGCGCCCTACGTGCCCGGCTGGGACTGCCATGGCATGCCGATCGAGATCCAGATCGAGAAGACGCACGGCAAAAATATCCCGCGCGAGCAGGTGCAGCAGCTGGCACGTGCTTATGCTGGCGAGCAGATCGAACGCCAGAAGAAGGATTTCATCCGCCTCGGCGTGCTTGGCGAGTGGGACAACCCGTACAAAACGATGAACTTCAAGACCGAGGCCGACGAGATTCGCGCGCTGGGAGCGATGGTCAAGCGCGGTTTCGTCTATCGCGGCCTGAAGCCGGTGAACTGGTGCTTCGACTGCGGGTCGGCGCTGGCCGAAGCGGAAGTCGAATATCAGGACAAGAAATCGCCAGCCATCGACGTCGCCTTTGCCGCCGCCGAGCGCGACAAGCTGGCGGCAGCCTTCGGCCTCAAGGAGTTGCCGGCCGGTGAAGCCTTCGCGGTGATCTGGACGACGACGCCGTGGACCATTCCCGGCAACCAGGCACTTAACGCCCACCCGGAATTCACCTATCACCTGGTGCAGACCGAGAAGGGCTGCCTGATCCTCGCCGCCGACCTGCAGGAAGCCTGTCTGACCCGCTACGGCCTGAGCGGCACCACGCTCGCTGCCTGTCAGGGTGCGGCGCTGGAGCGCATTGCCTTCCGCCACCCGTTCTACGACCGCCTGTCGCCGGTCTTCCTCGGCGACTACGTGACGCTCGACGCCGGTACCGGC
Source organism: Azonexus sp. (assembly GCA_023150195.1). Taxonomy (GTDB): domain Bacteria; phylum Pseudomonadota; class Gammaproteobacteria; order Burkholderiales; family Rhodocyclaceae; genus Azonexus. The sequence goes on along the minus strand of JAKLLI010000201.1, from coordinate 361 downwards.
ATCGTCCACTCGGCGCCGGCCTACGGTCTGGAGGACTTCCAGTCCTGCAAGAACTACGGCATGCACAACGAGCAGATCCTGACGCCGGTGCAGGGCGACGGCACCTTTGCCGCCGACCTGCCGTTCTTCGGCGGCATGAACGTGTGGAAAGCCAACCCGGTCATCGTCGAGAAGCTGGCCGAAGTCGGTGCGCTGCTGAAGCACGCCACCATCGAGCACAGCTACATGCACTGCTGGCGCCACAAGACGCCGCTGATCTACCGCGCCACCAGCCAATGGTTCGTGCGCATGGATGCGCCGGACGTCGACAGCCAGGGCGTCGCCGCCACTGAGCCGGCCGGTCACACGCTGCGCGAAGCGG
>JAKLLI010000200.1 GCA_023150195.1 Azonexus sp. | reverse complement strand
CGGGCAAAAAACTGTTCAAGGCGCCGGACCTGACCACCATTGCCCAGCACGTCGGCCAACCCGGCCGCGGCAACTGCGGTGCCTGCCACTTCAATGGTGGCGGCGGTAACGGCGTCAAACACGGCGATGTCGATAGCTCGCTCAAAGCCCCCTCCCGTGATCTCGATGTGCACATGGCCAAGGACGGCGCCAACATGGTGTGCTCCGACTGTCATACCTTCAATGCCCATCAGCCGTCCGGCAGCCGCTACGCCGCCACGGCCAAAGATGCGCATGGGCTGGACTTGCCCAAGGACGACCATAATCGCGCCACCTGCGAATCCTGTCACGGTGCGGTACCGCACAAGGAAGCCAAGCTCAACAACCACACCAACAAGGTGGCCTGCCAAACCTGCCACATCCCCGAATTTGCACGCGGTGGCGTCGCCACCAAAACCTTCTGGGACTGGTCGACCGCCGGCAAAATGGACGCCAATGGCAAGCCGCTCTTCGTCAAGGACGAACATGGGCATCTGAGCTATTCAGCGGCAAAGGGGGATTTCAAGTACGGCGAAAATCTGCGCCCCGAATACAAGTGGTACAACGGGGTGGTGCATCAGGTATCGATCGTCGACAAGCTGGATGGCATGATCGATGACAAGGGTGTGCTCGATCTGAACCGGGTGGAAGGCTCGGCCAAGGATCCCAATGCCCGCATCTGGCCGTTCAAGGTCATGCGCGGCAAGCAGGCCTACGATCCGGTCAACAACACCCTGGTCGTCAATCATGTGTATGGCGATGACGATACGGCGCTGTGGAAACACTACGATTTCGCCAAGTCTATCAAGGCGGGCATGGAAACCGCCGGCCTGCCCTACAGCGGCAAGTTCGATTTCATCGAAACCCGGATGAACTGGTTCATCACCCACATGGTCGCGCCCAAGGACAAGGCCGTGCCGTGTGCGGAATGCCATACCCGCGCTGCCGACGGTCGACTGGCCGCCATCACCGATATTTATCTGCCGGGACGCGACCGTAACGCCCTGCTCGATCTGCTCGGCACCCTGGCCATTGCCGGTGCCATCGGCGGCGGGCTGGTACACGGTCTGGTCCGCATCCTCACCCGTGGTCGCAAGGAGAACGCACAATGAGCGGCGAACGCATCTACATCTACAAGCGCTATGAGCGTTTCTGGCACTGGTCGCAGGCCCTGCTGATCATCACCATGATGATCTCCGGCTTCGAGGTTCATGGCAGCTATGTGTTGCTTGGCTTCAAGAAAGCTGTCCAGCTCCACACCGTCGCGGCATGGAGCCTGCTGACACTCTGGGCCTTCACCATCTTCTGGCAATTCACCACCGGCGAGTGGCGCCAGTACCTGCCTTCGCTGAAAAATGTGCTGGCCATGGTCAACTACTACGTGATCGGGATTTTCAAGGATGCCCCACATCCCTTCCGCAAAACAGTGGTGCAAAAGCACAATCCCCTGCAACGACTGGCCTACCTCGCGCTGCTGGCCTTCATCTCACCGCTGATCTGGGTATCCGGGCTGTTCTACCTGTTCTACGGCGACTGGAAAGCGCTTGGTCTGGATCACTACCTGAGCCTCGAAGGCGTAGCCCTGACCCACACCGCCGGCGCCTTCATGATGACCGCTTTCTTCTTCATTCACGTCTATCTGACGACCACCGGACACACGGTCTTTGCCCACATCAAGGCCATGATTACCGGCTGGGAAGACGTGGAAGAACACGGCAGCCACTGAACCGATTGATCTTGCGTGTATTTTGGGCGGGGTCCTCCCCGCCCTTTTTTTCACTAAAAACTTAGCGCTCCGTGACGACGCTGGCCATGGGCAAACGTGATTTCGGGAGGCTCGCGTTGAAATCCTGCGCACTGCCATAACCCAGCGCCACCATCACCACGCTGCGCAAGCCTTGCGCTTCCAGGTCCAGCGCCGCATCCAGCCCCGCAGTATCGATGCCCTCCATCGGACAGGCATCAATGCCCAGCGCCGCCGCCCCCATGAGCAAGGTTCCCAGCGCCAGATACACCTGGCGATCCACCCAGGCCGGCACATCCTTCAACTGGTCGCGATGCAGGGCGACATAAAAGCCGCGTGAATTGGCTTGCCCGGCCTTCGCTTCCGGTGTGGCGAAACGGCCATCGGCGGCTTCCTGGGCCAGCACCGCGTCCAGATGCGCGGCATCCAGTTCACGGCGGGCACAGAGCACCACCACGTGGGAGGCGCCGCGCACCTTGGCCTCGTTGTAGGCGTAGCCGCCCTTCAGCGTATCGGCGATGGTCGCTTTGGCGGCATCGCTACCCGCCAGCAAAAAGTGCCAGGGTTGCGAGTTGACCGAAGAAGGCGCAAACCGCAGCACGGTTTTCAGTTGCTCGATCAGCGCCGGCTCGATGCGGCGGCTGGGATCAAAGGCCTTGCAGGTACGGCGCGAGGTGACAAGTTGTTCGAGATTCATGGACGACTTTCTGAAAAATTAACGATTGACATCAACGATGACACGGCCACGCACTTTGCCTTCCAGCAATTGCGCAGCCACGGGAATGGCTTCACTCAGGCCGATTTCCGTTGAAATGGTTTCCAGCCGGTCGATTTCCAGATCGCGGGCCAGCCGCTGCCAGGCTTCCAGACGCCGCGGACGCGGGCACATCACGCTGTCCACGCCCGCCAGCGTCACCCCGCGCAGGATGAAAGGCATCACGGTTGCTGGCAGATCGGCGCCGCCGGCCAGTCCGCAGGCCGCCACCACGCCGTCGTAGCGCATCTGGGCACAAACATTCGCCAGCACATGGCTGCCCACCACATCCACCGCCCCTGCCCAGCGCTCTCGCGCCAACGGCTTGCCCGGCGAAGCCAGTTCTGCGCGATCCATGACCTCGACCGCACCCAGCGATTTCAGATAATCCGCTTCGCTCGCCCGGCCACTGACCGCCACGACGCGATAACCCAGCTTGGCCAGTAGGGCAACGGCGACACTACCCACGCCGCCGGCCGCGCCGGTGACCACGATGTCCCCGTTGTCCGGCGTGACACCATGACGTTCCAGCGCCATCACGCAGAGCATGGCCGTATACCCGGCGGTACCAATCGCCATCGCCTGCCGGGGCGTAAACGCCGAGGGCAGCGGCACCAGCCAGTCACCCTTGAGGCGGGCCATTTGCGCCAGACCACCCCAATGCCCTTCGCCAACGCCCCAACCATTCAGCACCACGGTATCGCCCACCGCATAATCCGCATGCGCACTGGCCTCGACCTGACCCACCAGATCAATGCCGGGGACCATGGGAAACTTTCGCACCACCGGCCCCTTGCCCGTGATTGCCAGACCATCCTTGTAATTGAGGGTCGAATACTGCACGCGGATAGTGACATCGCCCGCCGGCAAACTGGCTTCGTCGATGGACTGCAGCGCGGCGTGGTATCCCGCATCATCCTTGTTGATCACAATGCCTTGAAACATCTGCGTCTCCTGTCAGGGGTTACCGGCACATACCGGCAAAGAAAAAATCGGAAAACACGCCCAAGGGCTCCGCAGAGCCCTCCAGCTTGGCGCGCAGCACGGCACCTTCCCAGCCAATCCAGAAGGCACTCGCCAGACGTTGGCAATCGGCTGTCGGGGGAATTTCTCCGGCCTCGACCGCCAGCGCCAGACAGGCCGCGACCCGCTGCTGCCAATCATTGAACACATCGATCAGGCGCTGGCGAAACGCACCGGGCAGCGCCCCCATTTCCTGGCCGAGATTGCCGATCAGGCAACCACGCTGGAAATCATGACGTGCCATGCCCGCTTTGGCGTGATCGACAAAATCCCGCAAGCGGTCCAGCGGTCGACGACCGGGATTGAGTAAAAACCGGTCCAGCTTGTCGGCAAAATAGGCCGCATAGCGATCGATCAGCGCCAGGCCAAACGCTTCCTTGCTGGCGAAGTAGTGATAAAACGACCCCTTGGGCACGCCCACCTGACTGAGAATTTCTTCCAGCCCGGTGGCTGAAAAGCCTTTTTCGGTGAGTCGCGCCAAGCCCGCCTGCAACAAGGCTTCACGGGTGGCGCACAGGCCATTGGTCTGTTTGGGGGGACGACCCCGGCGGCGCGCCGGGACACTGGGCGAGGGAACTTGAGCTGGCATGCAAACATATTAGACCGATCGTCTCATTAAATCAAGGCGACGCCTGCGCAGTTAGAATCAGGCAGCTTTTTTGACCCTGCTTGCGGTCGACCGCAAGAATGCCCGTAAAACCATGACCGATTACTCTGCCGCCTCCATCCGCGTTCTCAAGGACCTCGAACCCGTCAAGGAACGTCCGGGCATGTACACCCGCACCACCTGCCCGACGCATATCG
>JAKLLI010000199.1 GCA_023150195.1 Azonexus sp. | reverse complement strand
AAGGATGGCTTGGAGGCGGTTTTGCTCTTCTCCGAGCTTCTCGAAATCTGCTTCTGGGTCTTCATAGGCGGCATAAATCTCGTTGAGTCGAGTCTGAGCCTGCATGACTTCACCCAGCGCGGATTCGACTTCCTCGCGGACGGTCTTGGCTGCATCGAGCTGCGGTTCCTGTGGCAGATAGCCAATCGACACGCCGGCCAGATGCTGAACCTCACCGTCGTACTCTTTGTCGACGCCCGCCATGATCTTGAGTACGGTCGACTTGCCTGCACCGTTCAAACCGAGCAGGCCGATCTTGGCGCCGGGGAAGAAGGAGAGGGAAATATCCTTGATGATCTGCCGTTTGGGCGGGACGATCTTGCTCACGCGGAGCATGGACATCACGTATTGAGCCATGTTGGGACTGCCTGCAAAGAAATGGGAAGCGGGCAGTCTACGAGGCTTCGTCGCGATTGGCTAGATTTCCGGATTGTCGTTAAATGGCGACATGAAAATCTTCAGACTGACAAATTTGCCAAGGGATTCGGGGTTTACAATGTCGCAAAATGGCGACAAGGTGTCTAAATTTATGATTTATAAAGAATATTGTTTTGTGTTTCGGCGGGTTGTCGGGTCGTGCGTCTGAACAATATTTCCTTTCGGGTCGGCATGCTGGCCGGTTTTGCCCTCATTCTGATCCTGCTCGGCAGCTCTGCCTGGGGCAGTTGGGTGATGCTTGAGCGCTTGGCGGCGAAGTCACGTGAAGGTGGCGAAGAGGCGATCCAGATGATGGCCACGATTCAGGAGGTCGGCGATCGGACGGATGATGTCGAACGCAGTGCCAGTCAGTACTTGATCCTGGGCGATGCAGCCATCCTCGAACAGTTCGAAGAAAACATGAATTCTTCCCTGGCGCTGGTTTCACGGCTGGACACCATGGGCGGGCGCGTACTGTCCGAGCAATTGGTCGATTGGCGCAAACATGCCGTGGCCTTGCGCAAGGGCGTGCGTGAAAAGGCTGCGCAGGCGAGGGTGGTCGCCCATCTGGATCGTCTGGCGGTGCTCAATGATGAGTTGGAACGTGTGGGCAAGGCCTGGATCGATGGGCAGAACGAACGTCTGATCGAGGAACTGGAAAAGCGCCGTCTCGCGCTTGGGGGGCAGATCGCGCTGGCCACGACCGGCGCGCTGCTGGTGGCGATGCTGATGGGTTGGTGGCTGGTACGGCCGGTGCGTCAATTGGAGGCCGCAGTGACGCGCCTCGGTGCTTCGCGTTTTGAAACCGCGATTGAAATCGATGGGCCGGACGATTTGCAAAGTCTGGGGCAGCGTCTGGACTGGCTGCGCTTGCGCCTGGCCGAACTGGAGTCGGATCGACAACGCAGCCTGCGCCATGTCTCGCACGAGCTAAAAACTCCGCTCACCGCGCTGAAGGAAGGGGTGGCGCTACTCTCGGAAGAGGTGCTGGGGCCACTCGCACAAGGGCAGCGCGAGGTTGTCGGCATTCTTTCGCATAATGTGGCCGCGCTGCAAAAGCAGATCGAAAGCTTGCTCACCCTCAATGCGGCCGCATTCGAAGGGCGGCGCCTGAACATTGAGCGCGTGGAGTTGCAATCCCTGATGCTGGGGGTGGCGGCGGAGCGGCGCCTGCATCTGGAGGCGCGTCAGCTTGCGCTGAAATTAAACTATCCGATTGGGTATGCGCGAATTGATCGGGAGAAGGTCGTCGTCATCCTCGATAATCTGCTCTCCAACGCCATCGATTTCAGCCCGGATGGTGCGGCGATTCGGCTGGAGGTGACTCGCCAGGATGGCAAACTGCGTTTCGAGTGTATCGATGGTGGTCCCGGGGTCGCGCCGGAGGATCGCGAACGTATCTTTGATCCCTTTGTGCAAGGGCGTAACAAGGCGCCTTCCCCGCGTCAAGGAAGTGGCGTCGGTCTGTCGATTGTGCGCGAACTGGCGGCTGCCATGGCCGGTCGGGTCAGTTTGCTGGAAAGCCCGGCTGGCGCGCATTTTTGTGTGGAAATTCCTGATGATCAGTAAGTTGATACCGTGTTGTTTGCTGTTGTTGCTGGCCGCTTGTGCCGGCAAGCCGCTGTCCATGCCCGTTGGCTCCACCAGTCAGCCCGCACCGCAAGTAATTGAGCGGCGGGTGATCGTACCGACGCCACCGCCGGCGATGCCGGAGCTGGATTATTACCTGGAAGTCGTCCGCCTGAATTCAAGCGAACTCGCGCATGAGCGCCAGCAGGGGCAAGCCCTGCCGCCCACCCTCGGTAACCGCTTGCGTCTGGCCATGCTCTATAGCCAACCACGCGCCAGTCTGCAGGAATTAAGCAAGGCCCAGAGTGTGCTGCAAGAGGTGTTACGGATGCCGCCAGCAGACGATATGAGCAAACGCCTGTTGAGCGTCGCTCGCCTTTTGTCTGATCAGGTCGGTGATCGGCTACGTCAGGAAATACTGCTTGAGCGGCAAGCGCAGCAGATTCGTGAGGGTCAGCGCAAGGCGGCCGAGTTGAATGAAAAACTGGAACGCCTGACCGACGTGGAAAAGCGCCTGGGACAGCGTGCCCGGCAACCCGCGGGGATCGCGCCATGAATAAACCCGCTGCACACATCCTTGTTGTTGATGACGATGAAGACATCCTGCGTCTGCTGACCATGCGGCTGCAGGCCAGAGGCTTTCGTGTCACTGCCGTCACCTCGGCCGAAGAGGCGCTGACCCGGATTGCCGTTGAGCCGCCGCGCGTGGTGGTCAGCGATATCCGGTTGCCGGGACGCGATGGCCTGTCGCTGTTTGAGGAAATCCGGCGTACCCGGCCAACCTTGCCCGTCATCCTGCTGACCGCACACGGCACCATTCCAGATGCGGTCGACGCGACCTCAAGGGGCGTTTTCGGTTACCTCACCAAACCTTTCGATAGCCAGATTCTGCTCGAGAAAATTGATCAGGCCCTGTTGCTCTCGGCCCCTGCCGGACCGGGGGGGGCTGGCGGTCAAGTCTCGGGCAATCCGGAAAAATGGCTGGAAGGCGTCGTTTACCGTAGCAGCCGGATGGCCGAATTGCTGTCGGAGGCGCGGATGGTGGCGGCTTCTGATGCCAGTGTCTTGATTCGCGGTGAAAGCGGTACCGGCAAGGAGGTGCTGGCGCGGGCGATTCACCTCGCCAGTCCGCGTGCCAATGGCCCCTTCATTGCCATCAACTGCGGTGCCATTCCCGAGCAATTGCTGGAATCCGAGTTATTCGGCCACGTCAAAGGGGCCTTTACCGGTGCAGCAACAGCGCGTGCCGGGCTGTTTCAGGCAGCCAACGGCGGTACGCTGTTTCTCGATGAAATCGGCGATATGCCGCTCGCCTTACAGGTAAAGTTGCTGCGCGTGCTGCAGGAACGGGCGGTGCGTCCCGTGGGGGCCACGCGGGCGGAACCTGTGGATGTACGCCTGCTTTCGGCAACGCATCGCAACCTGGATACGGCGATGGCGCAAGGGGAGTTTCGCGAAGACCTCTATTACCGCCTGGATGTGGTATCGCTGACCTTGCCTCGCCTGGATGATCGCCGCGAGGACATTCCGCTGCTGGCCGCGCATTTCGTCAAACTGCTTACCGCAAGAAACGGCAAGCAGATCAACGGGTTTGCCCCGGAGGCGCTGGAAGTGCTGGCCACCGCCTCGTGGCCCGGCAATGTTCGCCAGCTCTATAACGTGGTTGAACAGTGCTGCGCACTGACCTCGACTCCGCTGATTCCCGCCAGCCTTGTCCAGCGGGCGCTTCGCGTGCCGGTCATGGAGGCGCTCAATTACGCAGAAGCCAAGCAGCGCTTTGAGCGCAATTATCTGGTGCAATTGCTCAAACTCACGGATGGCAATGTGGCGGATGCTGCACGCATTGCCGACCGCAACCGAACCGAGTTCTATCGCTTGCTGCAAAAACACGATCTGACTCCAGCCATGTTCCGCGGCGATGGCGAGGCACCCGCGAAAGAAGGCGGCTAGGCCGTCTCCAGCGTGAGCAACAGCGCGCGTTCTGGTGGCGTGTCGCCGGCTTCGACATGAACCGCCAGCACGCGACCGGCGTAGGGCGTGGGAATATCCAGCGCCACCTTGCCGGTTTCCAGCGTAAGCATGTTGTCGTCGACCGCGAGTTGATCGCCCACGGCAACCAGCACTTCAAGCACGAATACCGAACCGCTGGCGCAAGCGCCGCAGCTTTCCCAGCATTCGGGATACTTGGGCATGAAGACCTGAATCGTTGCCATGGTTCATTTTCCTGAAAACGCTTGCATTTTACGCGACTGCCCGTATAATGCGTGGCTCTGACAGCGCGCCCGTAGCTCAGTTGGATAGAGTATCTGGCTACGAAC
>JAKLLI010000198.1 GCA_023150195.1 Azonexus sp. | reverse complement strand
GCCGCCAACAAGCCACACTGACCGAACAAGCGACTGCCGCTGCCCAACAGATTGACGTCAAGGAAAAGGCCTTGGTGCGTCTGCGCGAACAGCATCGCGCACTCAGCACCCAGCTTGCCGACAAGCGAAAACTGCTGGAACAGGAGCGCGTGATCCAGAGCCTGTCCGCACATCGCCAGCAACTTCAGCCGGGTGCCCCCTGCCCGCTGTGCGGTGCCACGGCGCACCCGGCCATAGCCCACTACGAAGCACTGGATCTCGCCGGCACCGAAGGCGCGCTCAAGGAAACCCAGGCCAAACTCGATGCGTTGACCGAAACCGGCCAGAAACTGCGCAGCGAACAAAGCGGCCTGCAGAGCAAGCACGAGGAATGGACCCGGCAACTGGCCGCCTTGGCCGCCAACCAACAAGCGCTCAGCCGCGAATGGGAAAGTCAGTGCGCCGCCCTGGCCACCACGCAAACCCTGGCGGTCGACGCCTGGCAGGACGAAAAATCCCTGCGCGATGCCGAGGCCAACGCCGCCAGCGCGCTCAAGGCCCAGGCCGAACATCTGCAAGCCGCCGAACAGGGCGAACTGGCCTGCCAGGCCGCTGACAAGCGCTGCGCGGAAACCGCGCAAACCCTGCAGCAAGTCAGCGCCCGGCACAGCTTGCTGCTTCAGCAGCAACAACAGGACACCGAACAGGCCGAACAAGCGGAAAAACAGCATGCAATGCGGCGCAACGAACTGGCCGCACTGGATACCAGCCTCGCCGCGCAATTGGGTGAATTACCCAGCGACCCCACAGCCTGGCTGGCGGCCAAAGAAACCGAATGGACGCAATGGCAAGCGCGACAAGCCCATCGGCAAGCCCTCGGTGAGCAGTTGTTGCGCCACCAACAAACCCACGAACACAGGGTCGCCAAGGCCAGCGAATGGCAAACCCGCTACGCAAACTGCCTCGCCAGCCGGCCCCCATTGGGGCCCGATGCGGCGCCTGATGTAGCGCCCGATGCGACACACGACACCGCCAACGCCCATGAACCGCCTGAAGTTCGGCTGGCCCAAAGCGAGCAGGCGATCAGCGAAGGCCAACAGCAAGACGCCGCCTTGCAAGGTCGTCAAACCCAGTTGGAAGCCACGCTCGCCCAACAGAAAATCGATCTGAATAGCGCGTTGACCGCATGGCAACAGGCGCTAGCGACCAGTCCGTTCCCGGACACAAATGCCTTTCTCGCCGCCAGCCTGACGCCGGAAATCCGCCAGCAACTGCAAGTGCGCAAAGAAATGCTCGACAGCCACCGCCAGCAGGCCGCCGCCATCCACAAGGCCACCGGCGACAAGCTGGGCGCATTGCGCGACAGCATGGCGTATTCCCCCGTACCACCCGAGGCATCGCTGGCGGCGGCCCTGGTGGAAGTGGACAACGAGCGGCGTAGCCTCAGCGAACAGTTGGGCGCCCTGCGCGCACTGCTGACCCAGGATGCCGACGCACGCAGCGGTCAACAAGCGCTGCTGGCGCAAATTGCCGTCGACACGGCGGAGAGCGATCTCTGGCAGCGGCTGGATGGCCTGATCGGCTCTGCGAAGGGCGACAAATTTCGCAAGTTCGCCCAAGGGCTGACGCTTGATCATCTGCTGCACCTCGCCAATCGCCACCTGGCCCGTCTGCATGCCCGCTACCTGCTCAGGCGGCGCCTGCAGGGCGAGCTGGACAGCTGGCAAGGCGATGTCGCCCGCGATACCCGCACGCTGTCGGGCGGCGAAAGTTTTCTGGTCAGTCTGGCCTTGGCGCTGGCGCTCTCCGATCTGGTCAGCCAGAAAACCTCCATCGACTCGCTCTTCCTTGACGAAGGCTTTGGCACCCTCGATGGCGACACGCTGGAAACGGCGCTGGCCGCGTTGGATACGCTCAACGCCAGCGGCAAGATGATCGGCATCATCAGCCATGTCGATAGCCTGAAAGAGCGCATCCCGACACAAATCCGCGTGGACAAGGGCGGCGGCATTGGCCACTCGCGCCTCAGTGTCAGCGGCTACTGAGCACCTTCTTGAACTGGAGTTTTGTGTGGACACCCCTCAACGCATCCATCTCATCACCACCGGGGGAACCCTCGACAAGCGTTATCACCCGCTCACAGGGGTGCTGGAGGTGGGAGCGCCGGTCATTACCGAGATTCTCGCCCAAGCCGGTATCGGCCCAGAGACTTATGCACTCACTCAATGCTTGCGCAAGGACAGTCTGGAAATTAACGACGATGAACGTGCCCAATTGGCGGCAGCGGTAGCCGCCTCATCCGCCACATGCATCGTGATCACCCACGGAACCGACACCATGGGCTTATCCGCGGCCTGTATTGATGCACGTTGCACGGGTAAAACCGTGGTGTTGACCGGCGCCATGGTGCCCTGGCAGATTGCCGGTTCGGATGCCGCCTTCAACATCGGCGCGGCCTTCGCTGCGGCCCGCCTGTTGCCGCCCGGCGTGTATATCGCCATGCACGGCCGAGTGCTGCCTTACCGGAATTACGTCAAGGACAGGTCAAAGGGCTGGTTCGTCGCGAGCTAAGCCCGAGAATTTATTTTTCCAGCGTTTTCTCGATGGCCGCGAGCAACATCAGGGCGCGCTCACGGTTTTTGGCAATCGCGGCCTCACGTTCCGCGACCTTGCCTTCATCGTCGCGCGACGCCTGCAACAAGGCCTCGTGCGGGGTCATCCCACCGAGCGTAGCCTGCAACATGCGCTCAGCCTGTGCGTCGAAATTTTCATCCGGCATTGCAGCCTCCTAATCGAATGCGGCGAGGTTGTAACTGATCACTCGCCCGCTGTAAAGCCGGTCCAGGTGGCCGGGCGGGATAAGGCCCGGCCAAGGCCTTACTTGGCCGCTGGCTTGCGCCCCGGTGCTGGCCGCGGCACATGGCCGGAAATACGGCACTGGAAGCCTTCCACGGCTTTGCCTTTGACATAGCTGGTCACGGCACAACGGGAGATATCGCCACTGGCGGAAAGTTCCGACAACGAGGCGCGAACATCGTCAATCGAAATTTTGGTTGCGTCGGCAATTTCCCGGTCGAGCAGTTGCCCGTGCTTCTTGAGATATTCGAGAACCTTTGCGGTAGTCATCAGGATTCCTTTCCCTTACTTGATTGGCCCGGGTTTTCGCCGGGAGCACGGCCAAGAAAAAAAGCCCGCGCGCTGGCGGGCTAAATCCATTTCTTGGAGGAGATGGAGGAGACAGCCACAACTATACACACAAACATTGTGCACCGCAACATCTTTTTTGACTTATTTACGGTGAACGAAAAAAAACCCTGCCGGATCGACAGGGCTCTTTTAGCCGGCAAAGCCGGTCGGCGATTACTTGGGCTTCTTGGTCATCGCAGCGATGTTGGCTTGGGCAGCATCAGCGAACTGCTTGGCAACGGAGTTCATGTTGCCGAAAGCGGAGTTGGCAGCAGCGATGGCGTTCTGGATGGCAGCAACGGCACCTTCAGAACCAGCCGGGGCGGACTTGGCAGCGGTTTCCAGCATGGTGGCAACAGACTTCTGGAAGTCGCCGAACTGGGCTTCAACCATCTTGGCCAGTTCTTGCTGGGTTTGGGAAGTGATTTCATACACGGAACGGCCATAAGCCACGGCCTTTTCAACCGCCGGCTGGGCCAAGGCGTTTTGAGCAGCCAGGGCAGCTTGCGGATCCTTTGCGCCCATCACGGTCTTGACGCCGGAGGCGGTGTCTTCCAGGGCAGCACGGGCGGTGCTCAGGTTCAGGGCGGCGATGCGCTCGGCAGAGGCCAGGGCGGTGTTGGCAACAGACAGCAGGGAATCCACGGTGGCCTTGTTGGCGGCGGCGAACTGTTCGACGTTCAGGGACATGACATGCTCCAATCAGGAAAGTTAAAAAATGTGTACGGAATTGAGTATAGCGCACAATTCGCTACATTTGTGCACCGCAGCAAACAATTTTAAATTCTCCAAAACTTGTTAATTCATACGGTTGTTTGTTTGAACGACCGCCCTTTGTCGCAAACACGACATCGTCGCCGCACCAAAAACGAGCCAGCACGCCACCACGGGCCTTCGCAGGCTGGCAAGCGCCTTGCTTGAAGCCGTTCAACTTCCCATCGGCACTCAATGAAAGGACTTTCCCATGGCCAACATCGGCATCTTTTATGGCAGCAGTTCCGGCGTGACCAAGGTCGTTGCCGAAAAAATCGGCGAACTGCTCGACGTCGAATCCTTCAACATCTTCAATATGGAAGAGGACTTCACCGATTTCGACGACATGTATGCCTTCGACATCCTGCTGTTCGGCTGCTCGACCTGGGGCTCCGGCGAAGTCCAGAACGACTGGCGTGATCCGCTGCTTGATCTGGATAACGACAAGCCCTCCTTCGCCGGCAAGACCATCGCAGTGTTTGGTGCCGGCGATTACAAGGCACACGGAGAACAGTTCGTCAGCGCCCTTGGCATCCTGCACGACAAGTTCAAGGCCCGTGGCGCGACACTGGTTGGCAGCTTCCCGACCGATGGCTACACCTACAAGTACTCTTTCGCCGAGCGCGACGGCAAGTTCGTCGGTCTGCCCTTCGACGAAATCAACGAGGCCGACAAGACGGATGCTCGTCTCGAAGCTTGGGTTGAAAGCCTGAAGGCTGAGCTTGACCTGTAATTTGCCACCTGGCTGCGGTCGACCGCAGCAGTCGTGAGAAAATGGGGGCCATGCGCCCCCTTGCCTTTGTCGACCTCGAAACCACCGGAGCCACCGCCACCATCGACCGCATCACCGAAATCGGCATTGTCGAGGTGGATGCCGATGGTAGCGTGCGCGAATGGCAGCAACTGTTGAATCCGGAAACCCGGATTTCCCCCTTCATCGAAAATCTTACCGGCATCAGCAACGCCATGGTCGCGGAGGCACCGCGCTTTACTGAAGTCGCTGCCGAGACACTGAAGCGCCTGGAAGGCCGGCTCTTCATCGCGCACAACGCGCGCTTCGACTACGGTTTTCTGAAAAACGAATTCAAGCGCGCCGGCATTGATTTTCGGGCTCCCGTGCTGTGTACCGTACAACTCTCGCGCACGCTCTATCCCGAGCATAAACGCCACAATCTCGACACCCTGATCGAACGCCACGGCTTACAGGCGGCTGCCCGGCACCGTGCTCTGGCCGATGCCCAGCTCATTCACCAGTTCTGGCAAAAAATCCATGTCGACCGTAGCAGCGAACAACTGGCAGCGGCGCTCAAGCAACTCCACGCCCGACCCAGCCTGCCGCCCCATCTGGACGCCAGCCTGATTGACGACTTGCCGGACGGCCCCGGCGTTTACCTGTTTTACGGCGAACCCGGCGTCAATGGCGACATCCTGCTCTATGTCGGCAAAGCCAAGGACATTCGCAAGCGGGTGTTGTCCCATTTCTCTTCGGATCACAGTTCGGCCAAGGAAATGGCCTTGTCCCAACAAGTCCGGCGCATCGACTGGATCGAAACCGCCGGCGAAATCGGGGCCCTGCTCAAGGAGGCGGCGCTGGTCAAGCAATGGCAACCGACCAATAACCGCCAGTTGCGCCGCAATGACGAAGCCTGCACCTGGACACTGGTTGACGAAGGCGACGGCTGGCTGCGCCCGCAACTTTGCTGGGCACGGGACCTTGCACTCGGCATCAATAGTGCCTGTTACGGCCTGTTCAAGAGCAGTCGCGAAGCGCACGATGTGCTGCGCGGCTTGCTGGAAGCGCACAAACTCTGCGATATCCTCACCGGGCTGGAAAAAGGCGCGCCCGGCAAACCCTGTTTCGGTTTTCAGATCCGGCGCTGCAAGGGCGGCTGCGTGGGCAAAGAGCCGCCAGCCAAACACAGCCTGCGGCTGATGAGCGCGCTGGTCGGCCTCAAGCTCACCACTTGGCCTTTCCCCGGCCCCGCACTCATTCGCGAAGGCGATGAAGCCCATCTTATTGAAGGCTGGCGCTACCTGGGCACCGCACGCAGCGACGAGGCACTCACCGCCTTGCTGCACGCCGGCCGCCCGCAGTTTGATCGCGACACCTACAAAATTCTCGCCAAATATGTGAGCAAA
>JAKLLI010000197.1 GCA_023150195.1 Azonexus sp. | reverse complement strand
CACCGAGCAAGCCAGCGTATTTCACGCGCTCGGTGTCAGGAAACCTATCGCCACGCAGCAAATGTCTCTCTTGTAGTGGAGCGTTTTAAAACCGCCCATAATAAAATCAGTCACTTGGCAGATTAGCTGCGGAACTCGGGGGGACACGATCGCAGCTTGCCAACCATCCACTCGATGTCAGCATCACCGTCACCAGATTCAAAACCGGCCAGCACCAGCAAACCCGGGCCAATTTTTCCGCAAATCTGATTGTCGACCGTCACCGACGCCTGCTTTACCCGCTGCACTACCACGCGCATCGCGCACACTCCCTTGCTCATTCCGGCGATGCCGGTGTTTACCTATAAAGACTCTGTATACAGAGAAGAGGTTAACTATCTGCACAACAAGTCTGTGGATAAGATGAAAAATCCTTTTTCGGTCAATTTCTTGGATCAAATTTTCCGGATCGAAAAACTGACCGTAAACCCTGTGGACGGATTGTGAATGAAATCCGGGTCCGGGATAAAAATCGGGCTTATCAACAATTCGCCAACATGCTGTTGACACTGGCTTGTGAGTAAAAAAAAGCCACTATAAAGTGGCTTTTTAATGAGAGTAAGTACTAACTCAGATGTCGATACGTGCATTCAAGGCGTTGGTTTCTATGAAAGCGCGGCGGGGTTCCACCAGTTCGCCCATGAGCGTGGTGAAGATTTCATCGGCGGCAATCGCATCGTCGATCTGGACACGCAGCAGGCGGCGGACTTTGGGGTCCATGGTGGTTTCCCAGAGTTGTTCCGGGTTCATCTCGCCCAAGCCCTTGTAGCGCTGCTTTGAGATGCCGCGTTCCACTTCGTTGAGCAACCACTTCATGGCATCGCCGAAGTTGGTGACCATCTGCTTCTTTTCGCCGCGGGCCATGTAGGCGCCTTGGCCAAACAGATCGGCCAGGGTTTCGGCCATGCGCTTGAGCTGGAGGAAGTCGCCGGAAAGCAGCAGGTCTTCGTCGATCAGGCCAACCTTGAGGTTGCCGTGGTGCATGCGTTCGACGCGCAAAATCCAGCGTTCCTGGATGTCGTCAAATTTGGGCACCAGGCGGGTGCCGGCAGGCGTGTAGGCGCTGATGGCTTCAGCGCTGGCGCGGGTTTTTTCTTCACTAGAGAGGTCGACCGCAATATTGTGGCGAACGATGGCTTGCAGCACTTGCGGGTTGATCAGGTGCGAGAGGCGTTCGATGACCGCTTCCGTGGCCAGCCAGGAACGTGCCAGGTTTTCCAGGGCCGGGCCGCTGATGCCTTCTGCGCCGGCACGCGGCATCAAGATGGCTTCGTCCAGCGCCATGTTGAGCAGGAACTGGTTGTATTCCTGATCATCCTTGAGATAGCGCTCGGTCTTGCCATGCTTGACCTTGTAGAGCGGCGGCTGGGCGATGTAGATGTACCCGCGCTCGACCAGTTCCGGCATTTGACGGTACAACAGGGTGAGCAGCAGGGTGCGGATGTGGGCGCCGTCGACGTCCGCATCGGTCATGATGATGATGCGGTGATAGCGCAATTTCTCGACGTTGAAATCGTCCTTGCCGATGCCCGTACCTAAGGCGGTGATCAGCGTAACGATCTGTTCCGAGGAAATCAGCTTGTCGAACCGGGCCTTTTCAACGTTGAGCACCTTGCCGCGCAGGGGCAGAATGGCCTGGAACTTGCGGTCGCGGCCTTGCTTGGCAGAGCCGCCGGCGGAGTCACCCTCGACGATGTAGATTTCGCAAAGTGAAGGGTCTTTTTCCTGGCAATCAGCCAGCTTACCGGGCAAACCAACACCATCGAGAACCCCTTTGCGGCGCGTCATTTCACGGGCCTTGCGGGCCGCTTCACGGGCGCGGGAAGCTTCGACAATCTTGCCGCAGATGGTTTTGGCATCGATGGGATTTTCGAGCAGAAAATCGGCCAGCTTTTGCGCCACCACTTCTTCCACCGCCGGGCGGGCTTCGGAAGAAACCAGTTTCATCTTGGTTTGCGAGGCAAATTTCGGATCTGGCATTTTGACCGACAACACGCAAGCCAAGCCTTCACGCATGTCATCGCCCGAGATGTCGACCTTCGCCTTTTTGGCGATCTCGTTTTCGTCGATGTACTTGTTGATGACGCGGGTCATCGCGGCGCGCAGACCGGTGAGATGGGTACCACCGTCCGATTGCGGAATATTGTTGGTGAAGCAGAGCACCTGTTCCTGATACGAATCGTTCCACTGCATGGCGACTTCGACACCGATGGTGACGCCATCGCCACCCACCTTGGCTTCGCCAGACGAGTAAAAGATCTTGGGATGCAGAATGCTCTTGTTGCGGTTGATGTACTCGACAAAGCTTTGTACGCCACCCGCAAAGGCAAAGAGTTCTTCCTTGCCGGCACGTTGATCTACCAGCTTGATGCTGACGCCGTTATTCAGGAAGGAGAGTTCGCGCAGGCGCTTGGCGAGGATTTCGTAATGGAATTCGACATGGCCGAAGATCTCATCATCCGCCAGAAAATGGACTTCGGTGCCGCGCTTTTCGGTATCGCCCAAGACCTTCAGGGGCGAAATTTCAAAGCCATCACGCACTTCAATGCTGCGGTCAACCGGCACGCCACGGCAAAATTCCATGAAATGCTTCTTGCCATCGCGGCGGATGGTCAGGCGCAGGAATTTGGACAGCGCATTGACGCAGGACACGCCCACGCCGTGCAAACCACCGGACACCTTGTAAGAGTTCTGGTTGAACTTGCCGCCTGCGTGCAATTCAGTCAGCGCAATTTCGGCGGCTGAACGTTTCGGTTCGTGCTTGTCGTCCATTTTGACGCCGGTCGGAATACCGCGACCGTTGTCGATAACGGAAATGGAGTTATCCGTGTGGATGGTGACGATAATGTCATCGCAATGACCCGCCAACGCTTCGTCGATGGAGTTATCAACGACTTCAAAGACGAGATGATGCAGACCGGTGCCATCGGAGGTATCGCCGATGTACATGCCTGGCCGCTTGCGCACGGCCTCCAGCCCTTCAAGAATCTGGATGGAGGATTCACCATAAGCCGGTGCGGCGCTTTGCGGGACGTTTTCTTCAGTCATTGTTCGGGTTCCACGTGAAACGATCAAGGCCCACCCTGAGGTGAGCCTTTATAGAAAATCAAATATCCGAAATCAGATACGCATCGGCATGACGACGTACTTGAAGCGGTCGTTGCCAGGCACGGTGACCAGGGCGCTGGAATTGGCGTCGTTGAAACTCCACTGGATTTCGTCAGTGTGAACATTGTTCAAGACATCCAGCAGATAGCTGACATTAAAGCCGACGTCGATGGTATCGCCGGTGTAATTGACTTCGATTTCTTCGACGGCTTCTTCCTGCTCGGCATTGGCCGCAATCAGTTTGAGGACGTTGTCGGCCAGTACCACGCGCACACCGCGGAATTTTTCGTTGGTCAGAATGGCGGCGCGCTGGGTCGCTTGCATCAACAACTGGCGATTGACCGTCATGTGATTCTTCAGGCTTGCCGGGATGACGCGTTCGTAATCCGGGAATTTGCCATCAATCAGCTTGGACACCAGCACAATGGAGCCGAAGGCGAAGCGCACCTGATTGGCGGCCAGCGTAATGTTCAGCGCATCGTCGGTATCCACCAGCAGACGATTCAGTTCCAGTACGGTCTTGCGCGGCAGAATCATTTCCTGGCGCGGCAGCTCGGTTTCGATCTCGACGCTGGCGTAGGCCAGGCGATGACCATCGGTGGCCACGGCACGCAATTCCTTGCCTTCCACCAGCAACATCAGGCCATTGAGGTAGTAGCGCACGTCCTGAGCCGCCATGCTGTATTGCGTCTTGGCGATCAGTTGGCGGAAAGCGCGCTGGGAAATACTGAAATGCCGGGTTTCACCTTCGCTGATGGTCATGCGCGGAAAGTCGTCCGCCGGCAGGGTCTGCAGGTTGAAACGGCTCTTGCCGCCTTTGACCTGCAGGCGCTTGTCTTCCAGGTTAAGGGTAATTTCGGTGCTTTCCGGCAGCGAGCGCAGAATTTCCTGCAGCTTGCGCGCGCCAACCGTGACCGCGCCATCGCCATCGCCTGCGGGGACCTGGGTTGACGTCGTGATCTGGATTTCGATGTCGGTGGCCAGCAGGGTCAGGACTTCCCCCTTCTTCTCCAGCAACACATTGGACAGGATGGGCAGGGTATGGCGACGTTCAAAAATTCCAGATACCGACTGCAATGGGGCCAAAAGGGTATCTCTCTGGCTTTTAATAAGAACCATAAATTAAATTCCTTTATAGACTATATCGGGAACAGGTCTGTGGATAACAAAAAATTATCTTTTTAATTCAATAACTAAAAATCGAAAAACAGGCCTT
>JAKLLI010000196.1 GCA_023150195.1 Azonexus sp. | reverse complement strand
GCGGGCAGCAAACCCCAAAGAGGCCAAGAAACCGGCTGAAATCCAGTTTCGAAGGCCTGCAAAGGGAATGTGGCAGAAATTTTTGCATCGTCAGCAATGAATAGCCGAAGGCATCACGGTGTTTTTGGGTAACCTGTTAGTGCAGATGATGTCTATTAATAGGCAAATGTGTATTCGTGGTGCAGGATGCGTATTCTTTAGGCAGATTTCAACTAGTTGAGTACTGTTGGACACAATTACCTAGTTGCACTACGACCGCTGGACGAAGGTGGTTTTCGCCCGCATTCTTTGACTCAATTATTCGCATAATTTGTATTATGTTAAATATAAGCAACAATGTTTGGCCAAATCCGGTTACACCCGCTAATTTTCAAAATTTCTTAGCCGCTGGCAAATTTGTGTCGTGTGACTTGCTGCGATTAAATTGATCGACGTTGAAGGCAGCTACCACCAAGGCGAGCAATCGCTGATTTCAGAAGGTAAAAACAAAAGCCCGCGATCTTCGCGGGCTTTGATTTGCCTCCTTGGCACCTGCTTGCTTACTTGCTGACCTTTTTCGCAGCTTTGGTCGTTGCAGACGTGGCTGCAACCAGATTGCTCTGCGCCATGTCTGTCATTTGCTTGGCGGATTTGCGCATGTTGTCGAACGCCGAAGTTGCTGCGGCAATGGCGCTTTGCACGGCGGCAACTGCAACATCAGAGCCGGCGGGCGCGGATTTGGCGGCCTTTTCGAGCATGTCGGCAACGGTCTTCTGGAAGTCGCCAAACTGGGCTTCGACCATCTTGGTCAGTTCTTCCTGGGTTTCGGTAGAGATTTCATACACCGACTTGGAATAGGCCATCGCCTTGTCCACGTTCGGTTGGGCCAGTGCGGCCTGAATGGACAGGGCTTCCTTAACGTCCTTGGCACCCATCAGGGCCTTGGCGTTGGCAGCAGTGTCTTCGATGACCGAACGGGCGGTGTCGAGATTCAGGGTAGCGATACGCTCGGCAGAAGCCAGCGCGGTATTGGCAACAGACAGCAGGGAATCAACAGCCGCTTTATTGGCAGCAGCGAATTGTTCGGCATTCATGGTCATGGGTGGCTCCTTTGAAGTGAATTCATAATTACAGCGGCAGCCAGTGTATCATATTTGACATTGATTGATGCAATGCAACAATCGAACTTATTGATCCATATCAACCATTTAGTGCATTTTTGCATGAAACAATTGTTTTAAACATTGCACTGCAACTTGCGCGTAATGAACGCGTAAATATGACAAAGGCCAGGTATTCTCCTGGCCCTTGTATTTTTTGACCTACGCGCTGTTGACCGTATCCCGGACGCTACCAGGATTCGATTCGCTGATCAGCCCAGTATCATGCTTTCTTGTGGCTCGCCAGGCGCGTCCAGGTATCGACCACGGTATCCGGATTCAGCGAGATCGAATTGATACCCTGATCCATCAGCCATTCAGCCAGATCGGGGTGATCCGAGGGGCCCTGACCGCAGATCCCGACGTATTTGCCAGCCTTGTTGGCAGCAGAAATCGCCATGCCAAGCAGCATCTTGACGGCCGGGTCGCGTTCGTCGAAGAGGTTCGCCACCAGGCCGGAGTCACGGTCGAGACCGAGGCTGAGCTGGGTGAGATCGTTGGAGCCGATCGAGAAGCCGTCGAAGATTTTCAGGAAGTCGTCAGCCAACAGGGCATTGGACGGAATTTCGCACATCATGATCAGCTTCAGGTCGTTCTCGCCCTGCTTCAGGCCATGTTCAGCGAGCAGATCGACCACGGCCTGGCCCTCGCCCACCGTACGCACAAACGGCACCATCAGTTGCACGTTGGTCAGGCCCATCTCTTCACGCACGCGCTTCATGGCGCGGCATTCCATCTCGAAGCAGTCGCGGAAGGATTGTGCGATGTAGCGCGAGGCGCCACGGAAGCCGAGCATCGGGTTTTCTTCTTCCGGCTCATAGAGTTCGCCGCCGAGCAGCTTGCGGTACTCGTTGGATTTGAAGTCGGAGAGGCGGACGATCACCGGATTCGGCCAGAAGGCGGCGGCAATGGTAGACACCCCTTCCACCAGCTTCTCGACGAAGAAATCCTTCGGCGAGGCATAGCCACGGGCGCGGCGCTTGATTTCTTCGCGCTTGGAGGCCGGCAGGCGTTCGACGTCGAGGATGGCCTTCGGGTGGATACCGATGACGTTGTTGATGATGAATTCAACGCGCGCCAGACCCACACCGGCGTTCGGCAGCTGGGCGAATTCGAAGGCCAGTTCCGGGTTGCCAACGTTCATCATGACCTTGACCGGGACGTCAGGCATGGCAGAAATGTCGCGGGTCGTCACTTCAAAGTCGAGGCTGCCGCGATACACATGGCCGGTATCGCCTTCGGTGCAGGACACGGTCACCACTTCCCCTTCGTTCAGGGTTTCGGTGGCATCACCGCAGCCAACGATGGCCGGAATGCCCAGTTCGCGGGCGATGATGGCGGCATGGCAGGTACGGCCACCGCGGTTGGTGACGATGGCGGAAGCGCGCTTCATCACCGGTTCCCAGTTCGGGTCGGTCATATCGGCGACCAGCACGTCGCCCGGCTTGACCTGATCCATTTCGCGCGGGTCCTTGACGATGCGCACCGGGCCGACGCCGATCTTCTGACCGATGGCACGACCGGAAGCGAGCACCTTGGAGAAGGACTTCAGCTTGAACTTTTCCTGCTTGCCGGCAGCGGCTTGCGACTGCACGGTTTCCGGGCGGGCTTGCAGAATGTACAGCTTGCCGTCAACACCGTCCTTGCCCCACTCGATGTCCATCGGGCGACCGTAGTGCTTTTCGATGATCTGGGCGTAGCGGGCCAGTTCCATGACTTCTTCGTCATTGATCGAGAACTGATGACGCAGGGACTCTTCAACTTCTTCAGTGATCGTGGACTTGCCGGCAACCTTTTCGGCAGCGAAGGTCATCTTGATCATCTTGGAACCGAGGTTGCGGCGGACAACGGCCTTCTTGCCAGCGTCCAGCATCGGCTTGTGCACATAGAACTCGTCCGGATTCACGGCGCCCTGCACCACCGTTTCGCCCAGACCGTAGCTGGAAGTAACGAAGACCGCATCGCGGAAGCCGGACTCGGTATCGAGGGTGAACATCACGCCAGCAGCGCCCTTGTCGGAACGAACCATGCGCTGGATACCCGCGGACAGGGCCACGTCGGCGTGCAGAAAGCCCTTGTGCACGCGGTAGGAAATGGCGCGGTCGTTGTACAGGGAGGCAAACACTTCCTTGATCGCGTGCATGATGTTTTCCAGGCCGACAATATTCAGGAAAGTTTCCTGTTGACCGGCGAAGGAAGCGTCCGGCAAGTCTTCAGCGGTGGCGGACGAGCGCACGGCGAAGGACATATCGGCGTTGGATTCGGCCACCAGACGCTGGTACTGCTCGGTGATGGCGATGGTCAAATCCATCGGGAAGGGGGTATCGAGCACCCATTGACGAATTTCCGCGCCGGTCTTGACCAGGGCATTGACGTCATCAACGTCCAGCGCGTCCAGCGCAGCGTTGATCTTGGCATCCAGGCCGGACTGCGCCAGGAAAACGCGATAGGCGTGGGCCGTGGTGGCAAAGCCGCCGGGAACGCGAACGCCGGTGTCCGCCAGTTGGCTGATCATTTCACCAAGCGATGAATTCTTGCCGCCGACTTGCTCGACGTCGTTCATGCGCAGTTTTTCGAAGGGGATGACCAATGCTTCCATGTGCTGTGTCCTTTCGGGGTCGAATTTTAAGTTTGAGAATCAGGAGGTTGAAAAATCGGTATGCAGCCGGCGTTCTGCCGTTTCGCGACGGGCCACGGAACGCAGCGTCTGGGCCAGCGTCTCGCGGACGAAATCGATATGGGTTTCCGCGGCAGAACGCGCAGCCTGGGGTTTGCGTTCGGTGATGGCGGTATGGATGGCTGCATGCTGGTTCAGCAACAGGCGGCTGGCGGCAGGTACAGTTTTGAGCTCGCCCAGATTCAGGCGGATGTTGTCGTGCATCAGGCGCAGGAGCGCGGCAGACAAATGGCCGACCAGCACATTGTGCGAGGCGTCGCCAATGGCTTGGTGGAAGGCAATGTCGGCATCCGAACGGTGTTCAGTGTTGTCGCCGTCAAATGCTGCCTTCAAGGTCTCAAAGGCCTGCGTCAGGCGTTGCAAATCGGCATCGGTCGCCCGTTCGGCGGCCCATTCAGCGGCCTGCCCTTCAATCATGCGGCGGAACTCCAGCATATCTTCGCGCAGGTTGGGGTAGCTTCCCATCATGTCCTGCCAGGGATCGAAAAAGCTCGATTCAAGGGCAGCCGTCACATAGGTGCCCCCGCCCTGCTTGCTTTGCACCATGCCTTTGGA
>JAKLLI010000195.1 GCA_023150195.1 Azonexus sp. | reverse complement strand
ACCAGTGACGGGCAGGTGGATGATGTACTGGCCCTGTCGACTTTCCCGCTTGGCGATGCGACGCAGAAAGCCCACGAGATGCAACGGCGAAACAGCGACGAAAACGGCCCCTCGCGTTCGCGCCGACTGGGCAACACCACCAGCGGCGAACGAATCGAAATTGCCACCTTTTTCATCGGCCAGCAATGGTTGGGCATTCCTGCCGCCAAGGTCGTCGAAGCAATCGGCACCGAGGAACTGACGCCGGTGTTCGGTGGGCGCAACGATCTGGTCGCGGGAGTCAAGATGTATCGGGGCAACCTGATTTCGGTGCTCTATCTGCAGCGCATGCTGACACCTGCGGCAGCCATTCCCGATCAGGCCCGACAAATCGTGGTCGTCAGAACCCAGCAGAAGGTCTGCTTCGGCCTGCTGGTCGATGAATTGGGGGATATTCCCGAGGTCGCCCTGGCCGACATCCAGCCGCTGGGGCATCTGGGTAGCAGTAGCGATGCGCTGTCGGTTGGCGTGGTCAATGGCATGCGGCGCAGCAACGACCGCCATGGCATGCTCTCCGTGCTGGATACCGATCGACTATGCCATCGCATCGGCTGCGTCTGTGGCAACGATGAGACCCCGCGCCAGATCAGCTTTTCCCCCTGAAAATCCAGGTCAAGACGGACCCCAAGACACGGCTAATCGTCGTACACTGCGGTTTCATTATTTTCAATTACAACGCAGTGCACCTGAGAACGCTTTGCCTTTCCCTGGCCCTTTTTCCAGCCCCTTGCACTGCTCTTCCCGCTGACGGCCGAAGCGGGAAGCGACCGTCTGGAGCGCATTGCCCGGGAGGGCGAACTGCGTGTCTGCATCTGGCCTGATTACTACGGCATTTCCTGGCGTAACCCCAAGACGCAGCAACTGGCGGGCATCGATATCGACAATGCGACCGCGCTGGCCAAAGATCTCGGCGTTCAGGTGAGTTTCGTCGATAGCAGCTTCGCCAACCTGACCCCCGATCTCCTCAATGGCCGCTGCGACATTGCCATGTTTGCCATCGGGATCACGCCGGCCCGACAGGAAAAACTGCGCTTTACCCAACCTTATCTCGCCAGCGACATCTACGCGATTACCACGAGCAGCAACCGCCGGATTCGTGACTGGGCGGATATCGATCAACCTGGCAGCGTGGTGGCTGTGGCGCGCGGCACCTTGCACGAACCCATCATGAAGGCGCGTCTGCAGCAGGCGGAATTGCGTGTGCTCGATACCCCACACGCCCGGGAATTCGAAGTCCAGAGCGGTCGTGCCGATGTCTTCATGACTGATTTTCCCTACAGCCGCCGGATGCTCGACAACAGTGACTGGGCGCGCCTGGTTTCCCCCAAATCCACCTATCACGTCACCCCGTATGCCTGGGCGATGGCGCCCGGTGATGACCGCTTTTACGAGCGCATCGAACGCTTTCTCACCGACATCAAACGCGATGGTCGCTTGCTGACGCATGCCGTACGACACCAGTTGCAACCCATCGTTGTCCGCTGACGTGGGGAAACTGTCGGGAACCTCCCGGCAGCGCGGCCTGCTCCTGGCCCTGAGCCTGCTCATTGCCGGCTGGCTGGTCGCCTATGTGCTCACGATTTGGAGCCTGCGCCAGAGTGCGCTTGACCACGGCCTGAGCGAAGCGGCACGCCATGCCAGAAATTTCGAGTTGCAACTCACGCAAACACTGGAAACCATCGAAATGGCCGCGCTGGGCCTGGGTAGCGAGGCTGATCTCACGGCCCCTCAGGGCCAGTTTTCCAGCCAACTGAAGCGTTTGCTCAACCAGACGCCCTACCTGCGCTCGATTTCATTGATCGATGCAGAGGGCATGGTGCTGGCCAGTTCATCGCCAGAAAACATCGGCACCCCGCTTCCCTCACTCGACCTTTTTCCACCAGCTGCCGCAAATGAGCCCTTGCTGCGGATTGGCCTGCCCGTGCGCGGTCGCGATCTTTACAACGCGAGCCTCCCCGACGCCGCGCACCCTTTGATTGCTACCGACCCGTACTTTCTGCCCGTTGTGCGTCAGGCGGTGGGCGAACACCCCGGTCTACGTATCGTTACCGCCCTCAATCCGGATTACTTCGTGCTGCATTTTCAACAAATGCTGCCGTCGACCGAAGGCTTTATCCAGCTACTGCGCCAGGATGGCCAGCTACTGATTTCAACCCGGCCGGACGATGCCCCCACCGCCGAACGACCGGCCGGCACCGTGCATGATGATCTTGAGGGTGCCCCTTTTGGTACTCGCACTCAGACGCTAGCCAATGGCTTTGCGGTGCTCTCGGCGTTTCGCGGCTCCAGCCGCTATCCCGCCCTGATCGTTGTCCATCTCGACCAGCTCACGGTTTTGCAGCGTTGGCAGGCCGAAATCCGCCGCCTCTCGCTGATTGTTTTTCCGGTACTCGTGGCGTTGACCGTGGCCATCCTGCTGATCTGGCGTCGCCAGAAACGCCTTGAGGCGAAAGAAAGGGAATTGCTGGAACAGCGCCTGTTGGCCGCCAGCCTGTTTGAAGCAACCTCGGATGCGGTGCTGATCACCACGCCGGGCGGCCAGATTCTCTCCAGCAACCCGGCATTCGAACGCATGAGCGGTTACAGCGCCGATGCGGTGCGCGGGCGCAATCCGCGCCTGCTCGCCTCAGGCGAACATGGCCCGGATTTCTTTGAAAACCTCTGGCATCAGGTCAACACAACGGGGCACTGGCAGGGCGAAATCGTCAATCGCCACCAGGACGGCCATCTCTTCCACAATTTGCTGACCATCAACGCAGTCGCCGGGCCGGACGGGGAAACACACCATCTGATCGGCGTTGCTGCCGACATTACCCAACTCAAGGCGCATGAGGCCGAATTGCAAGCCGCGCGTGACCGCGCCGAAGCCGCCTCCGATGCGAAATCCGTCTTTCTCGCCACCATGAGCCATGAGTTGCGCACGCCAATGCACGGGGTGATGGGCATGACCGAGTTGCTCTTGCGTTCGTCTTTGAGCGAACGACAGCATTACCAGTTAGGCGTGATTCGCAGTTCGGCCGAACGCCTGCTTGCTGTCCTCGAACAACTGCTCGACTTCACCGATTTTGAGGCCCGCGGCATTTCCCTTTTCCCGACACGCTTCAATCCGCACGACTTGCTGCAGGAAGTTGCCGCGGAATTTGCCGAATCGGCCCAGCGCAAATCCCTGGACTTCACACAATCCACCGCCGCCGATGTACCGACCCGGCTCACGGCCGACAGCGCCCGCGTCAAACAGGTTGTTCGCATCCTCCTGTCGAATGCCATCAAGTTCACGGAACAAGGCGGCATCGAATGCCTTGCCACCTGGGATCGCGACGGTCGGCTGCGCCTCGTCGTCCGCGACACCGGCATCGGCATTGCAGCCTCCCGGCAGTCCGCCATTTTCGAGCCTTTCACCCAAATCGAGGATGCGGCCAACCGGCGCTTCGGTGGCCTGGGGCTGGGCCTGGCCCTGGCGCGCCGCCTGGTCGCCGCGATGGGCGGTGAACTCGCCGTCAACAGCACGCTGGGAGAGGGGAGTTGCTTCACCGTGAGGATCCCCTGCCCTGAGGCCGAGCGCGCCTGAGCGCCATCGGCCTCCGCCCTGTGGCAAGATGGCGCCATGCACGCACTTCCCCATCTCGCCACGGTCGACTGGCTTTCCCTGCTGGTTTTCTTCAGTTGCTGGTCCGGCTACGCCTGGTTTTCCGAACGCAGCGCGCTCGGCCAGCAAGGACTCATTCGCACCAGCCAGGCTTTCCGTCTGGAATGGGCCTACCGCATGCTGGAACGGGATGTGCGTGTTACTGACTCCACGCTGATCGGCAACCTGATGACCAGCGTGTCCTTTTACGCCAACACCACGATCTACATCATCGCTGGTCTGGTGGCCGCCCTGGGCGCGGCCGACAAACTGATTTCCGCCACCAGCGACCTGCCCTTCATCGCCACCGGCAACCGGGAATTGCTCGAAATCAAGTTGATGCTGGTGCTGGCCAGCTTTGTCTTTGCCTACTTCAAATTCACCTGGTCGCTGCGCCAGTTCAACCTGCTCTCCATTCTGGTCGGCGCCGCACCGCAAGGATGTAAATCGGAGCCCGCCATCGATGCTTACGCCAAACGGGTGGCCGGGGCCAACAACCTGGCCGGCGACGATTTCAATCGCGGTATCCGCGCCTATTATTTCGGTCTCGCCGCCTCGGGCTGGCTGCTGCATCCCTACGTGCTGGCTGCTTTTGCGGCCTGGGTCACGCTCATTCTTTACCAGCGAGACTACCGTTCCGCCGCGCTCGCCATCTTGCGCCAAGCCGACTGACATGTCCCCGTCACTGGCCGGTATCGGCTTCGGGCTTATCGCCTATGGCAT
>JAKLLI010000194.1 GCA_023150195.1 Azonexus sp. | reverse complement strand
AAACTGGGTTACCTCGGGCGGGAAGAAGCCATCGAAGCACAAGCCGTGGTGCTGGTGACGCGTATCGAGGGATAGCTCGGGCGATTCGCGGACAAGGCCGATTTGCTTGCGGCTTCAGGTCGCTTTCAGCGTAAAACAGGCGCGCAGGCCGCCGCCGGGGTTTTCCAGCAGTGCCAGGCGGCCGCCATGCAATCGGGCGATGCGATCGACAATCGCCAAGCCCAATCCGGTACCCGTAGCATTGCTGCGCGCATTGTCCAGTCGGGTAAAAGGCCGTTTAAGCCGCTCGGTTTCCTCGTCGGGAATACCGGGCCCGCGGTCGGCAATTTCGATGTGAATTTCGTCGTCGACCGTAAACGCGCGGATCGCCACCGCGCCGCCGCCGTACTTGGCCGCGTTGTCGAGCAGGTTGTTGAGCGCCCGGGTTACGGCCTTGGGGCGCAGCATGGCGGTCGACACACTGGCAATGTCAATTTCCGGCTGACGCCCGCGCGCCATTTCCCGGCCGGCCAGCCCTTCCAGCAGGGCACGCAGATCGGTTGCTGCGGGTGCCTCGCCAGATTCGGTCCGCGCATAATCCATGAACTGGGAGATCACCGCTTCCATTTGCTCGATATCGGCCACCATGCCATCACGGGCTTGCGGGTCGCTCAGGCTCATTTCCGCTTCCAGGCGGAGCCGTGTCAGCGGCGTGCGCAAATCATGCGAAATGCCGGCCAGCACTTCGGAGCGATCCTGCTCGTGGCGCGCCAGATCGGCGGCCATGGTATTGAAGGCGCGCGCCAAGGCCGCCATTTCCTGTGCGCCGTCGTTTTCCGGCAAGGGGGCAGGCATTTCGCCGCGACCGAGCACGCCGGCAGCCCCAGCCATGGCTTTCAGTGGGCGGCTGATGCGGGAGGCAATCACCCAAGCCACGATCAGGGCCAAGGCGATGGCCAGGGCACCCCAGCTCATCCAGCGGGTGGCAAAACTGCGCGTGACTCGCTCACGCGGCAGGACCAGCCAGTATTCATCGTCGTCACGCTCGTTCAGCTTGAAGCTGACCCAGAACCCCGGTTCCCCATTGACCTCGGAGGCCAGTCGCGTATTGGGGCCAAGCCGGGCCATCACCTGTTCGCGAACCAATTCGTGGAAGCGGGAGTCGGGCAGGGCGCGCACCTGGTCATCGGCCTCGGCCGGCAACAGGCGCATGCCTTCCCGTGAGGAAAATTCGGCAAACAGCCCCGGTCGCTTGCGGGGCGAGGCCGCAAAAATCGAGGCGCTGATCAGGTTGACCGCAGATGTCGCCATCTGCGCCGATTCGCGCGCCCGTGGCTCGACATCGATGTGGCTGAACAGCGCCAGCCAGCCCGCTGTACTCAAAAGCACCAGCAGTGTCAGCAGCAGAAAGGTACGCGCCAGCAGGGAGCGCGGCATCAACTTTCCCGCGCGCTGCCGTCCGGGACGAAGACGTAACCGAATCCCCAGACCGTTTGCAGATACCGTGGCTGCGAGGGATCCGGTTCGATCAGCTTGCGCAGGCGCGACACCTGAACGTCGATGGCCCGGTCAAACGGGCCTTGTTCGCGGCCACGGGCCAGTGTCATCAACTTGTCGCGCGATAGCGGCTGACGGGGATGTTGCAGCAGGATTTTGAGGACAGCGAATTCACCGGTGGTCAGCGGCAAAATTTCCTCGCCACGTTTAAGGGTGCGCGCAGCAAAATCCACCTCGATGCCACCAAAACGCAGACTTTCCTGTTCTTCTTCCGGCGCGCCGGGCGGCACGCTGACCTGACGCCGCAGCACGGCGTGGATACGGGCCAGCAACTCGCGGGGATTAAACGGTTTGGGCAGGTAGTCGTCCGCGCCCATTTCCAGTCCGACGATTCGATCCACTTCTTCGCCTTTCGCCGTCAGCATGATGATCGGCGTCCGGTCGCCCTGACCGCGCAAGCGGCGGCAAATGGACAGCCCGTCTTCGCCGGGCAGCATCAGGTCGAGCACAATGAGATGAAAATGTTCGCGGTTGCGCTGCTTGTCCATCTGGATGGCATCGGCCACGGCCTTGACCGTAAAACCGTTCTCGCCCAGGTAGCGGGTGAGCAGCTCGCGCAGGCGGGCGTCGTCATCGACGACAAGGAGGTGGGGGGTCGGTTCGTTCATGCGGTAAAGAATAGCGAATGAAGCAGCAAAGGGTGGAAAGAATGGTAACAAAGCTTCGCTCGGCCGCGCTTGCGAAACATCCCTTTACAACTTGCCGCAATGGAATGGCAGGGGAGGAAGCAAAATGCGTTTGCACCAAACGAGATAAAATTGTTCGCCATGAATTCGCGTCTGCTCCTTTCCTTGCTGCTTGCCGGGCTGCTGTTGCCAAGCGGTTCGGCATGGGCGCGTGATGATTGGCGCGACCTGCCCGCAGACGACCGGCAAGAGTTACGCCAGCAAATGCGCGAGCAATGGCAGCGACAAAACTTTCAGCCCCAGCGCGAACCCCGGGACATGGCGGTGCCGGCTTGGCGCGAATTTCCCCCTGAAGAACGTCAGCGGCTGCGCGACGAACTGCGGGAACAACAGGACAGACGAGGGCATCGCGGCGGTCGTCGCGGGCGCGGCGAAGACTGAAGCGAACGCGCCGGGCTGGTAGAATCCCGGCCCATGCGCATTCTCTCACTGGAAACCTCGACCGAAACCGGCAGTTGTGCTCTCTGGCACGAAGGTGCCGTCAGCGAACGTTTGTGTCCTGCCGGGCAACCCCATTCGGAAACCCTGTTGCCGCTTGTGCGCGCACTGCTCGCCGATGCGGGGATCAACATCGCCCAACTCGACGCGATTGCCTTTGGCGTCGGCCCCGGCGCCTTCACCGGGCTGCGCGTCGCCTGTGGCGCTGCGCAGGGTCTGGCAGTCGCCGCCGATTTGCCGGTGATTCCGGTTAGCAGCCTGGAAACCCTGGCGGAAACGATAGGCGGAAATCAGGTGCTTGCCGTGCTTGATGCGCGCATGGGGGAAATTTATGCAGGCCGTTATCGACGCACGGATTCAGGCTGGTCTCTGCTCGGCGAGATTGGCGTCATGCCGCCCGACCAGTTGTCATTGCCCGAAACGCCCTCAGATTGGCGAATCGGCGGCAATGCGCTGAAAGCCTATCCGGTACTGGCCGAGCGTGCGCAAGCCGCCGGCCTGGCAAGCTTTCCCGAGATATTGCCGTTGGCTGGCGTGATGGCGGGGCTGGCTGCCCTACGCCTTAAAAAAGGGGAAACCCTCGATCCCGCCGATGCGGCCCCCCTTTATATTCGCGACAAGGTGGCCCAAACCGTGGCGGAGCGCCTGCTTGCGGGGGGACGTGCGTGAGTGGCCTGACGCTGGGCGCCGAATTCTTCCCGATGAATGCCCGCGATCTGGACGACGTCGCCCGGGTCGAGGCGGAGTTACAAGCCTTTCCGTGGACGCGGGGCAATTTTGCCGACTCGCTGGCAGCGGGATACAGCGTCTGGGTCCTGCGTCAGGGCGGCGAGCTGATTGGATTTTCCGTGGTCATGGTGGTGCTGGATGAGGCGCATCTGCTGACAATCGGTGTAGCCACCGCGCATCAAGGCAAGGGCAACGGCGCTCGTCTGCTCCGCCATGCGATGGCGATGGCCAAGACGGCGGGGGCGCTAACGCTATTTCTCGAGGTCAGGCCGAGCAACGTCGGTGCCATTCAGCTGTATCGCCATTTCGGCTTCCGCGAAATCGCTCGCCGCAAGGCCTATTACCCCGCCCATGAAGGTCGGGAAGATGCCCTGATTTTTGATAAGGAACTGGCATGACGCTGAGCCGGGAACAGATGCTGGTTGAAATGGGGATCAGCCCGATTTGGGTGTTGCGCGACACCTTACCAGTCGGTGAGGCCATTGCTGAGCAAGGCGAGGCCGCGTCGCCTGTCACACTCGCTATCGATACCCCTGAATCGGTGGCGACGGCCTCTGCCAGCGAAAACCAGCTCGCCGACAGGTCGACCGTCATCCAGCACACCCCATCATCGCCAACCCCGGCCAAGGCTTCCGGCGCTTGGCCTGAACTGCTGGCCGAGATTGCCGGTTGTCGGGCCTGCGTGCTGTGCGAACAGCGCAAGCAGGCGGTACCTGGTGTGGGCGATCAGCAGCCGGACTGGCTGTTTATCGGTGAAGGCCCGGGGGCGGAAGAGGATGTCAAAGGCGAGCCTTTCGTCGGGCAGGCCGGCAAATTGCTGGACGCCATGCTCGATGCGCTGGATATCGCGCGAGGCCAAAAGGTGTATATCGCCAACGCGGTGAAATGCCGGCCACCCGGCAACCGAACGCCGGAAGCGGCAGAGATGGCGGCGTGCAAGCCGTTTCTGGAACGTCAGATTGCCCTGCTCAAACCGAAAATCATCGTCCTGCTGGGGAAAGCTGCCGTC